>JBOGXT010000803.1:0-21588 GCA_050694635.1 Thermoleophilaceae bacterium | reverse complement strand
GGGGGCTGTTCGTTCCTGGCCGACCAGGTTGCTCACCTCGCCCATCTGAACGCGCGCGACACCACGCTCGCGTTCGTCTCGCGCGCGCCGCAGCCGGACGTCGAGCGCTGGAAGGCGCGGATGGGCTGGGAGATCCCTTGGTACACGATCGCCGACGACTTCGACAAGGACTTCGGCGTCGAGGAATGGCATGGCACGAACGCGTTCATCCGCGACGGCGACAGAGTCTTCCGGACCTACTTCATCAATAGCCGGGGCGACGAGCACATGGGCACCACCTGGAGCTATCTGGACATCACGGCGCTCGGGCGCCAGGAGGAGTGGGAGGACTCGCCGGAGGGCTACCCGCAGACCCCGCCCTACCAGTGGTGGAACCTGCACGACGAGTACGGCGACACCGCGTGATCGCGCACCTGGGACGCGCTTCCGGTGGAGGAGATCCTGCCGTCGGTGACCGGCGCGCGCCGGGCTGCTACCGGCGCGCGCCCGGGTAATGCTGTACCTGGGACGCGACGGGAGCCCAGCACATGACCGACAACACAACGCTGCGCATGGAACGCACCTACCAAGCGCCCGCCCAGGCGGTCTTCGACGCGTGGACCAGCGAGGAGGTGATCCGGCGCTGGTGGCACGCCGAGCACGACTGGGAGACGACCGAGGCCGAGGTCGACCTGCGCGTGGGCGGCACCGTGCGCGTGGTGATGCGCAACCCCCACGAGGACGTCGAGTACGGAGGCGGCGGCCGCTACACGGAGATCGAGCCCCCGACCCGCCTGGCGTTCACCTGGATCTGGGACGGCGACACCAAGCGGCAGCTGATCGAGCTCGACTTCGAGGAAACCGACGGCGCCACCACCGTCCGCTTCACCCACAGCGGCCTATGGGACGAGGAGGCCGTGCGCTCGCACGAGGACGGCTGGAGCAACGCCTTCGACAACCTCGAGCGCACGCTCGCGGCGGCTCGCACAGCGGAGTAGCCCGCGAAGCTCGCCGACAGTCGAGCAGGCGCTAGTGCCAAGCAGGCGCCTGCGCGCCCGCGGCGGTAAGCGCCTCGTCCCGCCGCGCGTAGTCGGCGACCTCGACGATCCGTCCGTTGCGCACCCGGAAGACGTTGAAGAGCTGTCCACCAAGCGGGACGTCGCCGACCTCGGTCAGGCCGGGCACCTTCGCCCCGAGTACGACGGTCTCCGAGTCGGGTGTCAGGAGCTCGACGGCCTCGGCGCCGCGAAGGCCGGGCTCGAGCTCGTAGCTATCGGGGTCCTCGGGGCAGGGGGTCAGGCTGTCGCCGAGCATCTGGAGGACGTCTTCGCGGTTGCGGCAGACCGCCCCGTCGCGGACGCCGCGCCAGGTCACCTGCGAATGGAACCACTCTCCGGCCGCGCCGAGATCGCCGCGGCGCATCGTGTCCAGCCAACCAACGACGGCCTCGATCGCGTTCGCTTCACGCACGTTGATCTCCTCTCGTCAGGGGCTTCACAGGTCATGTGCCTCGCCGGCGCTCATGCCGCGCAGCCGGGTCAGGCCCTCTGGCATGAGGCGATGTGGTCGTCGTTGGCTTCGAGCAGCTCGCGCGCGAGCGCGATCAGCTCTACGACCCGGGGGTCGGCGATCCGGTTGTAGGCGGTTCGATGCTCGCGCCGGGTCTCGACGAACCCGCACCAGCGAAGGCAGGCGAGATGGTTCGAGACGTTCGGCTGGCTCAATCCGACGCTGCGGGTCAGCTCTCCGACCGAGGCCTCGCCCTCCGCGATCAGCACCTCGAGGATCCGCAGCCGTCCGCGATCCGCGAGGACTCGGAAGTACTTCGCGAGGAACTCCGACTCCGACGGCGCGGACGAGATGCGAAACGGGGCGTCGACCGGCTGTGCCTGTGCCATATACATTGCGCATGATATAACGCTCAGCTGATGCATGCTCGCCTCGCCGGGTCGCTCCACCCAAAGCGTGCCAAGAAGTTTCGCTCGCTCGGTCCCATCGGTCCCGCAGCTCGCGTCGTCGCCGGCATCGCGCTGATCGTTGCTCCGATCGCCAGTCGTGGACTTGCGGGCTGGGAGGCGCTCGGCGCCCTGGTCGTGCTGCCGACGGTCTCCGTCGCGCTGGATCGCATCCTTAGCAGAGGGCCATTCGCGGCAACCGGGACCCTGGACGAGGATGTAGGCCTCGCTTCAGGGCCTTCGCTGATGCGGGCGTCCGCGGTTCGATAGCGGCGAGGAACGGCGCCTCGCCTTCAGACGGAGGCGCAGCCACCCGCGGGTTGCCCGTTGCTCCCACGAGAGCGCCGGTTCATGGGGCTGCGGCACTCCTGGATGGACCGCGCCCGAGGGCGTTGCGGAGGCCGACTGTCCTGGATTATGGGTCTATACGGCCCACGAGGCAGGACAGTCGCTAACCACTGGGAGTGTCGCCTCCCCACCTGATGCGAGAGCGAGCTCCGAGCCTGGGAGGACTGTCGGTGCTCCTCTCGAGCGGGCGTGTGCCGCGAGGGTCGCGAGTCGCTCGCTGGTCGCGAGGAGCCGACGCGGGACGCCGCGCCCGGGCATCACGCCTCGCCAGTCGGCTCCGACCATCCCGGCCTCGCGGGCGATTTAGGCGAGCGGCTTGTCGTAGGCGTGGTAGACGATCCGCCCCCGCCCGCCGAACGACTCGGCGAAGCGGCGTGAGCCAAGGTTGTCGTCGTTCACCGGGTAGTAGAGGGCGCCGGCCAGCCCGAGCTCTTCGTAGCGGCGGTAGAGCGTCGCGGCGAGCGTCTGCCCGATGTGCTTGCCGCGCTGCGAGTCGAGCACCCCGATCGCGATCAGTCCCGCGCGACTGTAGCGCTTGGCCCGCAGCATCAGGCGCACGATCTGGAGCGGTCCCATCTTGCCCTTGAAGGAGCGGAACAGCGGCGTCCAGTCCGGCAGCCCGAAGCAAAACCCGACCGGCTTGCCCTCGACCTCGGCGAACAGGAACTGGCGCTGATCGAGCACTGGCTTGATCTGGTCGAGGAACTCGTGGAACTCCTCGCTGGTCATGGCGTGGAACTGCCACATCTCCCGGAAGGTCTCGTTGAAGAGCGAGCGCAGCGTCTCGAGCTCGGTGTCCCAGCGCTTCTTCTCGAGCGGACGGACCGCGCAGCGGGCGTCCTCGAGCGCGCGCCGGGAGACCGTCCGGTAGCGCTCGGACGAGAAGGTGATATCGAACAGCCAGAGCGGGTACGTCGGTCGATAGCCGGTCACCTCGAGCAGGCCCGGGTAGTGGGGCGGCTGCCACGTGAACGGGAACATCGGGTCCTCGTCGAACGCGTCGGTAAGCGTGCTCAGACCGTGGAAGGCGGCCCCATTGAACGGGGCGATCACCCGTTTCACTCCCCGCTCGGCGAGCCAGCGCCCGGCCGCCTCGAGCATCGCGGCGACCTCGGAGCGGGCATCCGGGGCGGCGGCGAAGTAGCCGATGAAGCCGGCGTCCTCGCCCTTGTCGCGCTGCCAGCGCCGATTTAGGAACGCAGCGCACCGCGCCAGGTCGCGACCATTTGAGGCGAGGAATAGGGTGTGCTCCATCTCCTCGTAGAACGGCGAGCTTCCTCGTAGCCGCTTGTCCACATCGGACTCGGTCTCCGCGACGAACAGCGGCTCGCTCCCTAGAAGCTCGTACTCGAGCGCCACGAATCGCTTCCGTTCGCGCTTGTCGTCAGGGGCGATCTGCCTGACCGGCATGGTTCCGGCGATCCTATGCCGCCGACCCAACGAGGGAGCGCGGCAACACCCGCGCGTCCGTCGCTTCTCGAGGTGCGGCTCCCCGGTCCCATCAGCGCGTCCCACGTCGTGTGGGGGGACTCGTCGGCAAGCATCAAGGCAACCCTACTCGCGGCACGACCGCGGCCCAGCGGAGTCGCTTATGACGGGCGCCCGGAGCAAGCATCCCTCTTGGTCATGAGCGAACGCCTTGCCCGCAAGCGCCGGCCACGGGTACGGTTGGCGCGGGTGAAGATCACCATCACCGAGGTCGCGCTGTCGCTGGACGCGGGAGTTCTCGTCCACAAGCCGGGATCGCCATGACCGAGACCGAGTTGCGCGAGTTCCTCGCCGAGTACCTCACGATGCTCCAACGGCACCCGAGCGCCGAGGAGCTCATGGCCACGGTGCTCACCGAGGACTTCGAGACGGGATTCGACGGCGGCTTCTCCTGGAAGGGCCTCGCCGGGCTGCGCGACTTCCTATCCCAGCGCGAGGGGTTCTTCGACGAGCGGCACACGATCAAGGATGTGCTCGCGATCGACGAGCGCTCCGAGGACGAGGTTCGCGCCCGTACGCGGCTCGAGTTCTTCCTGCGCCGCTGGGAGGCGCCGTCCCCCACCAGCGAGGAGTTCACGGGATCGTGCTTCCATCATTGGCGCCTTCGCCGCGAGCCCGATCGCTGGTGGGTGGCCGCGCAAATCGTCGAGCACTTCGCCGATCTCAACGACAACGCCGAGCGCCTGTTCGCGACACCCGACGAGGGCCTCAACCGCTGACCGCATGCGCAGCTTCGTCGCCCCGAGCAGTTCAACTTCGAGCTCCAGCTCGCGCTTCGGCAACGTCTGGTCTGGGTGCGGCGACGTGGGCGAGCTGCTGTCGACCGCCTGTTGGAGCGCACAGTCGATCGCTCCCTTGATCTCGAGGCGCACCCCTTCGCCGAGGCGGGGCTCGGTCGCCTCCCAGCGCACGTGATGCGGCGGATTGACGGGCGAGAGTAAACGCGAGCGTGATGCGCAACGAGTGCCGCGATTCCCCCTACCGCCCAACACGGCTGTTGGTCCGTTTAACCGGCATTGCGCGCCGGACGCCAAGCCTCAGGGGTCACCAAACGAACTGGTCGATGACCTTTGCGACGTCGGCGCCCGGGACAGGGCCGACTCGTAGCTCCCAGCCTCGGCCGTCGACATGCTGGGTCAGCCGTGCCCGGATGCCGGTCTGCTTCAGTTGGCGGCGGACGCTCGTCGCGCGGCGGTTGCCTTGTCCGCCGGACCAGCGCACGTCGATGCCAAAAGCCGCGGTCATCCAAGGGCCAGATCGTCAGCCGGTCGGGACGCGTGGGTGCCAGGTTCGCCGCCATGACTCAGCCATCGGCACTCGCAGGTCGGCCCTAGAGCAGAACGGGCCGAACCTACGACTCGGTCGAGACTGACCATGTAGGCGTTGCTCCCGACTCGCATCACGATCAGCCCCGCATCTGGCAGCCAATCGGCGGCTAACGGCGCGATTTCAGGAACCAGTGCCTGAGGGTGGAGCGGCATTGACCGCCGATTCGCCAGCTCTTCAAGGACAGAAGCCCCGCACACGCAGGGCTTCCTCCGGATGGAGCTAGCCGGACTCGAACCGGCGACCTCCTGGGTGCGATCCAGCGGGTCTGCGCTCGAGATCGAGGCCGAGAGTCGGCGATTAGTGGCGAGAACCGCGAGCTCGGCTACGCCCCACGGTGCTGGCGCGCGAGTTCGACGAGGCAGGGGTCGCGGGAGCTGTGGCGCTCGCTCGCGACCGGCTGCGCTTGCCCGTGTACGTCACGCTCGACATCGACGTTCTCGATCCCGCGTTCGCGCCGGGCACGCGGACGCCCGAGGCGGGCGGCCTGACTACGCGCGAGCTGTTGGCCATCGTGCGCGGCCTGGACATCGTCGCCGCCGACGTCGTCGAGGTCTCGCCGCCCTACGACCCGACCGGCTCGACCGCGATCGCCGCCGCCAACGCAGCCTACGAGCTCGTCGGGCTGCTCGCGCTGAGCACCGGCGCGCACGGCTGACGAGCTCATACGCCGGTGAGGAGTCCAACGCCAGCCAGATTCAGATCTGGCGCAATCGAGCTGCCATCAAGTGCGGCGTCCCGGTCGCGAGTAGATTCCGGTCGGGAAGGGAACAGGAAGAGCAGGGTGGCGATGTTGAGGACCGGAAGGCTGCCAGCCTTGCTGGCTGTCGCAGTCGCGTCGATTGCCGCCGCCAGCTGCGGCGGCGACGAGTCCGCCGAGCAGCAGGGCGGCAAGGGCGACATCCAGGGCACGACGATGACCTTCGTGTCCTACGGCGGCGCCTATCAGGACGCCCAGAAGAAGGCGATGACCGATCCCTTCCAGCAGAAGTTCGGCGTGGAGGTCCAGCAGGATGGGCCGACTGACTACGCCAAGCTCACGACGATGATCGAGTCCGGTCAGGTCACCTGGGACGTCGTCGACGCCGACCCGTTCTTCGCCCTCCAGCAGTGCAAGAAGATGGTGGAGCCGATCGACACGTCGGTCGTCGACACGAGCAAGATGCCCAAGGAGCTCGTCTCCGAGTGCAGCGTTCCGTCGATGACCTACTCGTTCGCGCTCTTCTACGACAAGAAGTTCGGGTCGGATCCCCCCAAGGGCTGGGCGGACTTCTTCAACACCGAGAAGTACCCGGGCAAGCGGGCGCTGCAGAACCTGGCCCAGGGCGGCGGTTACGAGGCCGCGCTGCTGGCCGACGGCGTCCCGTCCGAAGAGCTCTTCCCTATCGACTACGACCGCGCGTTCAAGAGGCTCGACACGATCAAGGAGGACCTGGTCTTTTGGGACACCGGCGCCCAGTCGCAGCAGATGATGGAGTCCGGCGAGGTCGTGATGCTGCTGGCCTGGTCGGGCCGCGGCTACACGGCGATCAAGAACGGCGCGTCCTACGAGCCGCAGTGGAACCAGAACATGGCGGTCTACGACGTCTTCATGGTTCCCAAGGGGACGACGAACAAGGCCGCGGCAATGAAGTTCATCTCCTACGCCACCGGCGCGGAGGCGCAGGCGCGGCTCACCGAGACCATCCCTTACGCCCCGATCCACGCCGACGCCGATCCGAACGTCGACAAGCAGCTCAAGTCGTTCCTGCCCACCCAGCCCGATATCAGGGAGAAGGCCGTCGTCATCGACCAGAAGTGGTGGGCGGAGAACCTCGACGCGGCGACGCAGAAATGGACGGCCTGGGTCGGCGGTTAGCGCGAGGCGATGGCCGTCGCCACCGATGAGCCTCCCGCGCGCCCCCGCGCATGGGCGGGTCTGCGGATTCCCGCCGTCGACCGCTGGGCGCTGTTCGTGCTCCCGGCGCTCGTCTTCCTGCTGATCTTCTTCGGCTACCCGCTGTTCGAGATCCTCAGGCGCAGCTTCACGGACCCGACCGCGGGCCTCGACAACTACCGGACGTTCTTCGAGACCGACGTCTACCTCAAGGTGCTGCGCAGGACGGTGACGACCGCGGCGACCGTCACGGTCGTGTGCCTGCTGCTCGGCTACCCCTATGCCTACCTGATGACGGTCGTTCGGCGGCACTGGCGGATCGTCATGCTGGCCGTCGTCCTGCTCCCCTTCTGGACGAGCCTGATGGTCCGGACGTACGCCTGGATAATCCTGCTCCAGGACACCGGCGTCGTGAACGACGTGCTCAAGCAGCTGGGCATCGGGCCCGTCTCGCTGATCCGCAACACCACCGGCGTCACGATCGGCATGACACAGATCCTGCTGCCGTTCATGGTGCTGCCGCTCTATGCGACGATGCAGGGCATCGACCGCCGCCTGCTCGTGGCCGCCGAGAGCCTCGGCGCGCGGCCGGCGACGGCATTTCTGCGCGTCTACGTCCCGCTGTCGATGCCCGGTATGGGGGCCGGCGTGACGCTGGTCTTTATCCTCGCGCTCGGCTTCTACATCACGCCGGTGCTGCTCGGGTCGCCGCAGAACGCCCTGCTCTCGCAGCTGATCGTCCAGCAGATCTCGCAGCTGCTGAACTGGGGCCTGGGCGGCGCGATGGCGGCGATCCTGTTCGCCGTGACGCTCGTCCTGATGGCGCTGCTCTCGCGGTTCGTCAAGCCGTCGGCCGCCTACGGCGGGCCCGGGGAGGGGCGATGACCGGCGTGCGCCCGGCCCGTGTCGCGCTGGTGGCGCTGTGCGTGCTCATCGGCGCATGGCTCGTCGCGCCCACGCTGATCGTCATCCCGATGAGCTTCAACGAGGCGGAGTCGTTCGCGTTCCCGCCGGAGGGATTCACCACCGAGTGGTACTCGAACTTCTTCTCCGACCCGCAGTGGTACCAGGCGCTGACCACCTCGCTCGAGGTCGCTGTGCTGGTGACGGTCATCTCGGTCGTGCTGGGCACGGCGGCCGCGTTCGCGCTCGTCCGGGGACGCTTCCCCGGCAAGGCAGCGGTCAACGCGCTCATCCTGGCGCCGATAATCGTCCCGGTGGTGATCGTCGGCGTCGGCGTCTTCGCCATCTACCTCCAATGGCACATCTCGGGCAAGGTCCTCGGCTTCGTGCTCGCCCACACGGTGCTCGCCATCCCGTTCGTGGTGATCACGGTCAGCGCCAGCGTGCGGACGTTCGACCGCCGGCTGGAGTTGGCTGCCGCCAACCTCGGCGCCGGCCCGGTGACGACGTTCCGCGCGGTGACCCTGCCGCTGATCCGGCCGGGCGTGCTCGCAGGCGCGCTGTTCGCGTTCATCACGTCCTTCGACGAGGTCGTCGTTGCGCTGTTCATCCAGAGCCCGTCCGTGCGCACGTTGCCGGTGCAGATGTTCACCAGCGTCACGCGCGACGTCGATCCCACGCTCGCCGCCGCTTCGACGATGATCATCACGCTGACCACATCGCTGATCCTCATGTCGCTGTTCTTCAGGGAGAGGGAGGCACATGTCCGCTGAGGGCAAGGCCGTCGGCGCGGCGCTGAGCCTGCAGAACCTGACCAAGCGCTACGGCGACACCGTGGCCACCCAGGACGTGTCGATCGACATCGAGCCTGGCGAGTTCATCACGCTGCTTGGACCGAGCGGCTCGGGCAAGACCACGACGCTGAACATGATCGCCGGCTTCGTCGACCTCACCGAGGGCGAGGTCCTGATGGACAGCCAGCCGATCGGGGACCTGAGGCCGCATCGCCGCAACATCGGGATGGTGTTCCAGCACTATGCGCTGTTCCCGCACATGACGGCGTACGAGAACATCGCCTTCCCCCTCAAGCAGCGCAAGGTGTCCAAGGAGGACACGCGCCGGAGGGTCGAGGAGGCGCTGGCCCTGGTGCGGCTCGAGGGCTTCGGCGACCGCTATCCCCGTCAGCTGTCGGGCGGCCAGCAGCAGCGCGTCGCCTTGGCGCGCGCGATCGTCTTCGCCCCGCAGGTGCTGTTGATGGACGAGCCACTCGGGGCGCTGGACAAGAAGCTGCGCGAATGGCTGCAACTCGAGATCAGGCGGATCCACCGTGAGCTCGGCATCACGTTCGTCTACGTGACACACGACCAGGAGGAGGCGCTCGTCCTCTCCGACCGGATCGCCGTGTTCACCAAGGGGCGGATCGAGCAGATCGGAACCGCCGCCGACCTCTACGAACGGCCGCAGACGCTCTTCGTGGCCGAGTTCATCGGCGAGTCGAACCTCTTCCCCGGCCGCATCGTGGGCTCAGGCGGCTACGTCGAGGTGGCCTCGGACGGCTACCGGCTGCGCGCGCCCGCGTGCGAGCAGCTTCGGGAGGGCTCCCAGGGCGTGATCGTGGTCCGGCCCGAGCGCCTGCGCGTGGCGGCCGATCCCGAGCCGGGCGACAACCACAACGTGCTGGATGCCGTCGTGCGGCATGTGGTCTACCTCGGATCGGCACGGAAGCTGGAGCTCGAGTTCGCCGACGGACGCCCCGGCCGCGTGCGCGAGGCGGCGGGGGCGCTCAGCGACGTCCACGAGGGCCAGCGCACGCGCGTGGCGTGGTCGGCCGACGACGGCGTCCTGCTGCCCGAGCAGGACGTCCACATCCCCGAGCTCGAGGACATGCCGGTCGCCGTGTAGCGCCCCGGCCGGCGTGGCGCAGCGCATCGACATCCCCGCCCGGGAGGCGCGCGCCGTCCGCGTCGCGCCGGCGAGCGCCTGCGGAACCGACGTTTACCCGGGCGATGCACGGCGCTCAGCGTCTGATCCCCACCAACGTCGGCGTCCTCGTAGCCGGCAAGAAGGGCAGGCGCTTCCTTGAGGGCCTCGAGCTCCCAGACGACGAGCCCCAGACCGTCGCGGGCTGTCTGCGCCAGATCAGCTTCCTCGGCGAGGAGCTCGCGAGCCGCTCGGCCTGTCGCGCGAGCAGTCGAATGCCGCGCTGGACGACGCGATCCTGGGCGCGATGGCCGAGACACTGTCCGGTGGCTACCCGCCGCTGCCCGCTGCTGCGCCGCGCCGCCGGGCGGGCAGCGACCGCGGTCTCGACGAGGCGACACAGCGCGCCGGGCGCGTGCCCGCCTTCCCGGACTGCGCCGCGGCGCTGGACCGCCTGCGGGCGGCTGGGATCGAGACCGGCGTCCTGACCAACAACGCGCGCCAGGCCGCGGAGGAGGCCCTCGTGGGCCGAAATACGCTCGTGCTCGCGGCCGCTGTCACTGCCCCTCGTCAGCGGTTGCGAGCTCGATCACCCCTGCGTAACCGGTTGAGTTGGTGATGCGCGGCTCGGAGGCCGCCCCACGGTTGCCGCTCATGCCCGGCGGGATCCTGGCGAAGATCAAGCTGTCCGACCAAGACTCCACCGCGAGCGGCTGGTTGTCGAGCCACACCCCTCCCCCGGCTGCCGCGGAGGACAGGAAACCGCTGCCGGTTATCCGCAGCGCCTGATTCGCTACGACCGGGAGTGGCTTCGGAGCCACGTCAGCGACTGTCACCGCCGTGACGGGCACCTCCTTGCCGTCGCTGTAGCTACAGGCTCCGAGAGCGGGGCACCGGACCCGCCCCCGCGATTCAGGCTCCAGGCCTTCGGCCCTCCGCCTGAATCGCCACACCCACATCGGGCTGGAGCCCTATTCGCTTCCTGCTCCTGGCGCACTATTCGATTCCCATTGACAGTCAGCTGCCCCGTCGGGCCGCACCGGCGGGGGTCGCTGCTTGAGGCACTGCATCGTCGATGCAATTCTTCTGTTTAGTGAGTGTCATAGAGAGTGATCTAAGGGCGGCGATCGAAGGTCGCCGCGTCGTGCGATTGGGCTACAACGGCGACAGCGGGCCCGAGCGGACGGTTCATCCACACGCTCTCTTCAAGGCCGAGACCGGAAACCTCTGTCTCGACAGCTATCAGGTGGACGGCTACACGACCCGCGGAGTGCTGCCGCAGTGGCGGATGTTCACCGTCGAAAAGGTCACGTCGATTGAGGTCCTCGACGAGCGCTTCACGGTAGCGCCCGGGTGGAACCCAAACGCCAAGCGATACCGCGATGGCCTGGTCGCGCGCGTGTGAGGACCCACGATCCCAGTCAGGTGCTCGAGCTACAGGAGCACCTTGACCGCATCGCCACGTTCGACCCATCCGTCATTGAGGACCTCCGTCGCCTCGCGGTGCAGCTCGCCGGCAGGAAGGTGCTTCCTCTGATCGGCGCGGGTGGCTCGGTGGACTGCGGCATGCGGCTTGCCAGGGACCTGGGCGCGGACCTGCTTCAGGACTATCTGGACGACCCCGCGTACGCTCCGCACGCGTCCACCCTCGACGCGAACCTTGGCGACGTGGCCGAGGAGATCTACGTAGCTACGGGGAGCCAGCGCGCGGTGGTGGAGGCGCTGGGGCCCCATGAGCCCGGCCTGTGGCCGGGAGCCACGGCGATCACCGAGCACTGGTGCGGCTATCGGGTTCTGGCGCGACTCACGCGCGAGGACCTCTTCGACAACGCCATCACCCTCAACTACGACTGCGGCTACGAGGCAGGCCTGCGTGGTGAGGGGTTTCTCCTCGAACCCGACAGCCGTGCGGGGCGTAACTTCTCGGACCACGCGACCATCGTCGCCGACGCTCGGACCGGCAGCTCCGTGGACGCGCCGGGCTCGCTGGTCCTGCGCAAGATCCACGGTTACGCCGCACACTACCGCCGGGAGCGGCTGAGCAATCCTACCCGCACGCCCGAGGAGGACATCGTCGTCCGGCGCTGGGCGGCGCGCGAACACGTCTTCCTGCTGATCGGCTTCTCTGCCCAGGACCCGGTTATCGTCAGCCAGCTCACTGAGGTGCTCGCGGAGGTCTTCGGGGTTCAGGAGAAAACCGGCGACCCGCGCGTGGTCGTCGTTGACCACACGCCAACGACGCCCGAGCTCCTGGCCCTTGTGGAGTCTGGCTTGGGCGGGGTCACGCCCGATGCCGACAAGGTGGCGCTCGTCGAGACCTCGCGAGCGACCACCACCGCGGCGCTGCTCGTAATGCTGACCGAGCTGCTTACGCATCATTTTGCGCCTACCTTGGCGGACGCTGGATTGCCGTTGCCGACGGAGCTCGACGAGCGACTTGCCTTGCTAGTAGTCGCCGCGCCGGCGATGCTGCGGTGGGCGTACCTCCTCCGTCCGCGGGAAGATGGCGACTTGCTGCAGCGGCCGAACCTGCACAATGCGGCCGAGCGGGGCTACGTTCCTCTGCTCGGCAGGCCTGAAACCACGGTGGCGTGCTGCGCCGGCGCGCGACGTTGCGGGCGGCGCTTGGCTTGGCGCCAGAGGAGCGCGCCGCTGAGGTACTGGCCGACCACGGGTTCGTCGTCGACGCGACGCGGGGCGTGGCGTACCTCCCGACCGGCCTGGGCGACGACATGCTCGAGGCGGCTTGCCGTCCGGGCGGCCGGCTGCACGACGTTCGCTGGGCATTGCCATCGCCCAGTCTGGAGCGCGTCATCGTGGGGGATGGACAGGTTGGCTTTACCTTGTCGAGAGGAAAGGAGGTGACGGTTCCTTGAGCGAGGTGACTGAGCAGGTCTTGGCGCGCCTGGCAAGCCACGGCTTCCAGACGCGGGCCGGTCGCCTGGCGCCGTTCGATGAGGAGCTTCCACTGGTTACCAGCGTCGCGTGGGACACGGCGACGGCCCAGTTCGCGATCGTCGCGGAGCTGCACGCCGACAGCAGCGATGAGGCGTGGCGCCAGCTCTTGTTCGCGGCCGCGGGCCTGCGCCATCAAGTGGCCGGCGACGGCCCCGCGGCGTTCGGAGCCCCGATCGTCCTTGCCGTTGTCGACGAGGAAGGGGAGCGCCGGCTCCGCCACCTGTCGGAGGAGCTCGCCAAGCGCTACGCGCTCTTCAATCGCGTCGACCTCAACCTCGTCCGTAACGAGGGCCTTGATGACCGGAATGCTCTCGACGTCGCCCTCGCGCCGCTTCTGCCAAGATGCCGCGAGCTCGCTGGCCAGGAGATCTCGCGGCGTGACGTGCGGCGATTCTGGGACGTGCTGCGCGACGAGGTCGAGCGAGCCGCTCCGCGCTGGATGACCGATTCGGGCCATACCGGGAAGCGGCCGGACGCGACAGCGCTGATGCCCTAATCGGAAGCAGCGCCGACGCCGGGGAATTGCCCGCGCCCGGGCCTGTCGGAGCCGTCGAGCTGCGGAACTTCCGGTCGTTCGTGGGCGAGCGCGTAGACCTCGCGCCCGTGACTGTCCTCCATGGGCCGAACGGCGGGGGCAAGACAAGCGTCGTCGAGGCGCTCGAGCTCGCCTGGGCTGGACGATCGCAACGTCATCCCGCGGACGTCGAGGCCGGGGAGTATGCCCGCCATCTCGCACGAGACGGCGTCGGCGAGTTCGAGGTGAGGTACGACGACCAGCCCGTCTCCGGGATCGCGGCTCGGCCGCGAGGGGAGCTTCGCCGCTGCGTACTCGGGCAAGACACGCTGGCCGACCTCGTCGGCGCGTCACCGGGCGACCGCTACCGCCTGCTTCTTAGCACCACGGGCCTGGAGATTCCCGACCTGCCTCACCGTACCGACACGCTTCTGAACGAGACCAAGCGGGAGGCCGACGCCGCGCTGACCGAGGCGGGACTGGGCCCTTGCCGCGCCGCGACTCGGTCGCGCTCAGGCATCTCAGCCGCGCGCTCGACGCGGACTTCACCAGTCGTCTTCCGACAACCGCGGACCTCGTCGCGCTGCAGGAGGCCGTACGAGCGGCGTCCGAAGGCGCGTTCAGTGGGTGGACTTGGGAGGACGGCAAGGCGGTCGAGGTGCTGGCCCGGGCCGACGCGGTGGTGGCAGGCGTGATCGCGGGCGAGAGCGACGCGGAGGAGGTCGCGCGTACGCTCGACGACGCGCGCGGCGCGGTGGAGCCGCTCGCCACCCGCAGAAACCGCGCCGCCGCTGGGATCCGGGCACTGCTCGACGCCCTCGCGAGCCGCCATGAGGCGCAAGGCCCACCGGGCGATCCCACCGGTCGCAAGGGGCCCGCCGAGACAGGGCTGGCGGTAGAGGTCGCGGTTCGGTGGCTCTCGCACGGGGGCAGCCTCACGGACAGTGCGGCTCGATTCCGAGACGACGCCGCGACACAGCCCGACCGTTGGGCGACACGACTGATCGACTATGCGGACGCGCTCGATCGCGCCGCAGACACCATGCCGCGACGCGTGCTCGAGCGGGTCGTGCGAACGTCGTCCGCGACCGATCGCGACGCCGAGGCGGCGCGACAGATCGACGAGGCCATCTACCGGGGGGCGGGCTTTACGTACGTCCCCGCCGATCCCCTCACTTCCGAGGTGCCACTTCGAGAGCTCCTGGCCTTGCCAGCGAACTGGAGCGACACCCGGCGCGAGCCTTCCCCGAGCACGCTCCGCGCGTCCTGCGCGCGCTGTGCCGCTTCGAGCTGGCTCGTCAGCTGCGACGAGCCGGACCTGTGGTGCGGGCAAGCGAGCAGCTCGTCGCGGAGCTGCTAGAGGGAAGACTAGCCCCGGTGTTGCGCGAGCTTGTCGCGGCGATCGTGCGCTTCGAGTGGTACCTCAAACCGCTGCGGCTGGCGGAGCGTCGGGGCGCGATCGTCATCAGCGGCCTAGCGACGCCTCATGACGACCTTGACGCGCGGCTGGTCCTCAACGCGGCGGAGCGCACCGTCGTGGGCGTCGCGTGGTTCCGTGCGCTGCACCTCTTGCAGCCTGAGGAACGACGGCGCGTCCTGGTGCTCGACGACCCAACAGGCGCGTTTGACATGGCGAACCAGGCCGGCTTTGTCTCAACACTGCGCGCCTTCGTGCGCCTGACGCATCCGGAGCAGGTCATCGTCACGACCCACGACGACATGCTGGCCGCCGTGCTGGCGGAGGAATTGGCGCTTGTCGACGGGTGGCCTGACTCGGTGGCCAGGGTCCGTTGCCAGCGCGATGGCAACGACGCGAGCTTCGCGCGCGTCGAGTGGACCGCCGCCTCTGTCCAGGCAACTCGTGAGGAGTCCGAGAAGCTCGGCCTTGGTGAGGGCGAAGCGACGTTGTTCGCTTGAGGTAAGGCCAGTCGAAAGCCGCTCATTGAGACGCGTAAGGCACCGCTCTGATGGCCCCGGCAAACCCGATCACGGTCCGCATCACAGGGCTTCATCCGGGCCGGGGCCGGGCAACCGCCCCTAATCCCCCGCAGTCCGCGGCTATCGCCGCGATTTCAGGCACTAGTGCCTGAAACGGAGCGCAATCCCCAGGGGGCCGCGCGGATTTGCCGTGACCACAACCCGCCCAGGTGCAGGCACTTCAGGCGATGGAGCTAGCCGGACTCGAACCGGCGACCTCCTGGGTGCGATCCAGGCGCTCTCCCAACTGAGCTATAGCCCCGTGGGCCGACCATGGTAGCGGCGGGGCGGTGCCTCGAGGGACCCGCGGGCGCAGGTACCCTGGCCCCCGAGGTGAGCTTCCGGGCCAGGCTGCGGCTGTTCTTCGTGCTGCTCGTGATCGTCCCGATGATCGCGCTCGCGGTCGTCCTGTTCACGCTCACCGCGCGCAGTGAGACCGGCAAGGCCGACGCCGGGATCTCGGCCGGCGCCCGCACCGCCTTCGGCGTCTACGAGGAGGCCGCGCGGCAGGCCGAGCCCGCCCTGCGCGAGGTGGCCTCCGATCGCCGCCTTCGCGCCGCGGTCGCCTCCGGCAGCGGCATCGACGTCCGCCTCGAGGGCCTCGTCGGCGCCCCGGGCGGCATCGTCTCGATTGAGCTCTACTCGCAGGACGGGGAGCCCGCCGCCCAGGCCGGATCACCCCCGGGCGTCGCGCCGCGGAGCGCCCCCATAGCGGCGGGCGGCCAGACGCTCGGCACGCTCGCGGTCTCGGTCACCGGCGCCGCCGAGTTCGCCGCTCGGGTCCGGGAGCTGACCGGCCTCGAGGTGGCCGTCTACCGCGACGGTCGCCTGCTGGCGGCGACCGTCGGCGGGCTCGAGGACCGCGGCCGCCTCGGCGGGCTCGGCGATCCCCACGATGTCGAGCTCGGCGGCGACGAGTACCGCGGCCGCGTCGACAACATCCGCGAGCCCGTCGGTCCGCCCATCGAGCTCGCCCTCCTGCGCAGCACGAGCGAGCTGGAGGACACGATCGCCCGGAACCGGCTCCTGATCGGCGCCCTGCTGCTCGCCTTCCTGCTGCTCGCGATCCTCGCCGCCGTGGTCGTGAGCCGGGCGCTCACCGGCCAGATCGGCACGTTCCTGGCCGCCGCGCGGCGCCTTGGGCGCGGCGACTTCGCCCAGCCGGTGCCCGTCGCCGGCAGGGACGAGTTTGCCCAGCTCGGCCGAGAGTTCAACGGCATGTCGTCGCAGCTCGAGGCGAAGATCGACGAAGTCGAGCGCAAGCGCAAGGAGCTGGAGGAGACGATCCGGCGCGTCGGCGACGCGCTCGCCACCGGCCTGGATCGCGACGGCGTGGTCGCGCTGGCGGTGCGCCAGGCCGTGGATGCCTGCGACGCCGAGGCCGGCCGCGCCCTGCCGCTCGAGCGGGGCGCGTTCCACGAGAGCCGCTCGGGCCGGGAGGACCCGCGCTTGCAGGAGGCCATCACCGCCGCCGAGCGCAGCGCCTTCGAGCCGAGGCCCGAGGTCGGGCCCGAGCTGCTCGAGCCGATCGACCCGGAGGCGCAGCCCCCGCGCCCCCGGCGGGCCACGCCGGCTCAGGCCGGCGACGCGTACGCCCTTGCAGTCCCGATGCGCGCGCTGATGGCGTCCACCGAGCCGGAGTACCTGGGGGTCCTCTCGATCGCCCGGCGCGCCCGCGCGTTCACGCGCGAGCAGGAAGAGCTGCTCGAGTACCTCGCCGGTCAGGCGATCGTCTCGATCGAGAACGCGAGCCTGCACGAGACGGTCGAGCGCCAGGCGGTCACCGACGAGCTCACCGGCCTCGCCAACGCGCGCGCCTTCCGCACGATCCTGGAGCGGGAGATCGAGCGCAGCCGCCGCTTCCAGACCCCGCTCGGGCTCGTCATGGTCGACCTCGACGACTTCAAGCAGGTCAACGACCGCCACGGCCACCAGCAGGGCGACGAGGTGCTTGCCTCGGTGGCCGCCGTGCTGCGCGACTTCTCGCGCGACATCGACGCCCCGGCCCGCTACGGCGGCGAGGAGCTCGCGGTGGTGCTGCCGCAGACAGACGCCGAGGGCGCCGCCCTGCTCGCCGAGCGCATGCGGGAGGCGGTCGAGCGGCTGCGCGTCCCCCGCGTGGGGGGCCGGGGCTCGCTCCGGGTTACGGCGAGCTTCGGCGTGGCCGCGGTGCCGGAGAGCGCCGCCGACCGGGAGGAGCTGGTGGCTGCCGCCGATGCGGCTCTATATCGGGCCAAGCTCGGCGGAAAGAACCGCGTGGAGCGCGCCGAGCGGGTCGTCGCGGCCGGTTGAAGGACCTCCGGGAGCCGTGCCGAGGGCGTCCGGCGAGCCTCGATAGGCTTCCGCGCGATGGGAGTTCTTGACGATGCCATCAGGCAGCATCTCGAGCTCAAGCGCCAGCACGGGGCTCCGGAGGAGGAGATCGAGCGGCAGGAGGAGGAGGCGCTCGGGCCGGCGCGGCGAGACGTTGCCCCCGCGGACGACGCCGCGGGGGAGCTCGAGGCTCCGGAGGGCGCGGAGGGAGCTCCGGCCGCAGAAGCCGCTGCCGCGACCGAGGCCGATTCACCCGCTGGGACCGCTCCCGTCGCGCACGAGCAAGAGACGGTGCTGCATGAGCCCGAGAGCGAGGTGCTCGCGGAGCCCGAGGCGCCGGTGGAGCCGGAACCGCTGCCGGAGACCGAGCCCGAGCCGTTCGCGGAGCCCGAGCCCGCACCGCCCGCGGAGCCCGACCCGCCGGCTCCCTACGACGGCGGAGCCGACCTCCCGGGGGTCGACGAAGACGTCGAGCCGGAGCATGAAGAGGCCGACGAGGAAGAGCCAGGGGAGGCCGAACCCGACGCGGCCGACGCCGACGTGCTCGAGGACACGCCGGACTTCCTCCAGGAGACCCCGGAGCACGACCGGCTCTGGTTCGAGCAGAAGCCGCCGCGCGACTTCGACTTCGACTAGGCCACGACGGAGTTGCGGCGGGGACCGCCCGCCCCGGCGGTCCCCGCACGATGCAACTCAGCGGCGTCCCATGCCGCTTGACTCGACGGAACCCTCCATGCCGTCGTATTCGCGTTCTCGGCGCGGCATCGCGACCGCATGAAATTCACCGCCCAATCTTCAACGAGTGTTTTTTGGCTAGCCCCCGAATCAGGGAGGGCAGCGCCTACCATTGGGCTTGCGGGGCCATAGCTCAGCTGGAAGAGCGCCGCCTTTGCAAGGCGGAGGCCGCCGGTTCGAGTCCGGCTGGCTCCATCCTCGCGTCCCACAGGCCGGCGCCGAGCACCACCAGCGTCGCCGCGCCCAGCATCACGAGCGTCGTCGACCATCCGACCTTCAACCCGCGCGTACCCGCGCGAACGCCGCGTCCAGCAGCTTCGGGGCGTGCCTCGAGGGGTCGCGGGAGTTCAGCAGCACCACTCCCATCCGCCGGCCGCCGCGGCGTGCCACGCCCACGAAGCAGCGCCCGGCCTCCTTCGTGTAGCCGGTCTTGAGGCCGACCGCCCCGTGGTAGCCGAGCCGCATCAGCGGGTTGTGGCCGGTCAGGTAGAGCTTCCCGCCCTTGATCGGGAACCGGAAGGCAACCTGGCGCCGGCGTGCGATGCGGCGGATGCGCGGCTTCGACATCGCCATCCGCGTCAGCACGGCCAGGTCGCGGGCGCACGAGCGGTTGCCCGGCTCGAGCCCGTGCGACGAGACGAAGTGCGTGCAGCCGAGCCCCCAGTCGCGCACGCGCCTGTTCATCAGCCGCACGAAGCCGCGCTCGCTGCCCGACACGTGCACGGCCAGCGCGATCGCGGCGTCGTTACCCGACACGATCAGCAGCCCGTTCATCAGGCTTTCAAGCCGGACCCGCCTCCCCTTCGGCAGCAGCCCCACACCCGAGCCCGAGTAGCTGAGCGCCGCCTTCGTGATCCGCACGGGCTCGGCGGGCCGGGTGCGTTCCACCACCAGCAGCGCGGTCATGATCTTCGTCAGGCTGGCCATCGGCAGCACGCGCAGGGGGCGGCGGCGCCAGAGGACGTCGCCGCTGTCGAGGTCGAACACGAGCCCGGCGCGCGGGGGCCGGCGCAGCCGAACGTGGAACGCGTCCACCCCCGTGAGCGTGATGCCGGGCACGGGCTCGCCCTGCACGAGCGGCCCGGGCTCGCGCGGCGCCCGCGGCGCCGTCTGCTCCATCAGCTCGCGCGCCGACGGCGCGCCGGTCACGAGCGGGAGGGCGGTGGAGCCGTGCGAGTCCTCGTCGGTGACCAAGCCGACGTAGGCGGCGGCCGCCACGCCGATCGGCGCCACCAGCAGGGCCAGAGTGGCAAGCACGTGCGGCAGCCGGCGGCGCCGCTGCCGGCGCCTAGCCATCGGGCGGGGGCGAGGTCAGCGCGCCGAGCACCCCGAAGCCCAGCAGCAGGAGCACGATCAGGGACACGACCACCAGCACGTCTATTCCCTCCTCCACCGCCACGGTGACGGTCAGGAAGCCGAGCAGGCAGATGATCCCAAGGCTCAGGAGCAGGACCACCGTGCGGGCCATCAGTACACGGGGAGGCGGTGGCTCGCGTCGTAGTCGTCGTGCACGCGGTCGGCGAACAGCTTGATCAGGAGCATCCCGAACAGGAAGCCCCCGATGTGGGCGAAGTAGGCGATTCCGCCGCCACCGTCGCCGATCGGTTCGCTGAACGCGGGCAGCAGCTGCATCAGGAACCAGAAGCCGAGCACGATCAAGGCAGGCAGCTGGACGACCGTGAAGAAGATGATGATGAAGATCACCGTGACCACGCGCGCGCGCGGGTAGAGGAGCGCGTAGGCGCCGAGGACGGCCGCGATGGCACCGCTCGCGCCCACCGTGGGCACCGCGGAATCCGGGTCGGTGAGGATCTGCAGTCCCAGCGCGGCCAGTCCGCCAAGCAGGTAGAAGGCGGCGAACCGGACGCGGCTCATCGAATCCTCGATGTTGTTCCCGAAGATCCAGAGGAACAGCATGTTTCCGCCGAGGTGCAGCAGGCTGCCGTGCAGGAACATCGAGGTGAAGATCGTGATCCACCAGGGCGCCTGGTCGGGAAGCGCACCCGCCTCGCGTTCACACGCGAGCTGTTGCTGGACCTCGCCGCATTCCTTGCCCGGATTCGTGACCTCGTACGGGATCGCCCCGAACTCGAGCACGCGCTCGTTCCCCGTGTCGCCCAGCTCCCACAGGCCCTGTTCGAACAGGAAGTAGACGGCGCAGCAGATCGCGATGATCGCCACCGTAAGCACGGGGAACCTGCGCGTGTGTATGTCGTCCTTCAGCGGGATCACGGCGCCTGCTCGCCATAATGCCTGACGGGGTGACGGCCAGGACGGCGCATCCGTACGAGGACACCGACGTCATCGACGCGCGCGCGCCGCGCACGAACCAGGCCGTGATCGGCTCGCTCGCGCTGCTGGCCTTCGTCCTCGACGCCGAATGGCTCCCCGCCGTGCTGGCCGCCCAGCTCGCAGTCGGGCTGACGCTCGGCCGCCGCTTCTGCCTGCCCTGCCTGCTCTATTTCGAGCTGATCCAGCCGCGGGTCGGCGAGGGCCCGATCGAGGACTCGCGGCCGCCCCGCTTCGCCAACCTCGTCGGGCTCGCGTTCCTCGGCGGCGCCACGGCCGCCTACCTGGCCGGCGTCCCGGCGCTCGGTTGGGCGCTGACGCTGGTCGTGGCCGTCCTCGCGCTGCTGGCGGCCGCCACCGGTCTCTGCATGGGCTGCGAGGCCTACAAGCTCTCGGCACGGCTGCGCGGCATCGCCGCGCGCCACGTTCCGCGAATCGATCCGGGCGACGTCTCGCTCGACGGCGCCGGCGTCGTGCAGTTCACCCACCCGCTCTGCTCCGAGTGCCGGGAGTGGGAGCGGCGGCTGGAGGGCGAGGGCCGCCCGCACGCGGCGATCGACGTCTCGCGCCGCCCCGACCTCGCGCGCAAGTACGGGGTCGCCGTGGTGCCGACCGTGGTGGCCGTGGCCGGCGACGGCACGGTGCTGGAGCGGCTCGCCCCCTAGCCAGGCCGAGGCGGCACGTCCAGGTACTCGATCGCCCGCGAGAAGTCGAAGCCGGGAATCGGGCCGCCCTCGATCGCGTAGACGCGCCGGCCGAGCGCCGCCCCGCCCAGCCCGTGCCGCGGCGTGCGCAGGTCGGGCAGCGAGCTCCAGCGGCGCCGGCGCGGATCGAACAGCTCGACCTCGGCGATCGTGGTCCCGCCCGGCTCGAGGCGCTCGCCGCCGAACACGACGATGCGGCCGTCCGGCAGCCGCGCGGAAGCGATCCCACCGCGTGCCACGCGCAGCGGCGGCAGCTGCTGCCAGACGCGCCGGCGCGGGTCGTAGCGCTCCGCGGTGGTGAGG
>JBOGXT010000802.1:0-6515 GCA_050694635.1 Thermoleophilaceae bacterium | reverse complement strand
CTGCTGCGGCGGGTGCGCGAGTCGGCCGACGGCCCGCTCCTCCTCGTAAAGGGCCCGGAGGTCGCCCGGCACTACCCCGACCCCTCGCTGCGCGACTTCCGCGACGTCGACCTGATCGTTCGCGACTCAGCGGCGACGCAGCGGCAGCTCCTGGCCGCGGGCTTCGAGGAGGTCGGCGAGCCGTGGGTCTACGAAGGAATCCATCACCTGCGCCCACTCCACTGGCCAGGCCTTCCGCTGGTCGTGGAGGTCCACCACTCGCCGAAGTGGCTCGACCACGTCGAACCCCCCACGGCGGGAAGCTTGCTTTGCGCGGGAGTACGCCGCCCGGACGGCCTGCTCGTTCCCCCGCCCGCTCACCACGCGCTCGTGCTGGCCGCCCACGGCTGGGCTCACCGCCCGTTGACGAGGGTGCGTGACCTGCTCGATGTGGCTCTCGTGGCCCTCGCGGCGAATCCTGCCGAGGTCGACCGCCTGGCAGGCGCCTGGGGAGTCCGACGCATGTGGCGGACCACCGCGCGCGCCATCGGGGCCGTGCTCGGGGCGGGCCGGCGGCCGGTCTCGGTCGCGGTGTGGGCACGCCACCTCGAGGACGCCCGCGAGCGCACCGTGCTCGAGTCCCATCTCCAGCGCTCGCTCAGCGACCTGTGGGGGCTCCCGCGGAACAGGCTGCTGGCGGCCGGCGACGGCGTCCGCGGCATTCTCGCTCCCGAGGACGGCGAGGGCTGGCCGGACAAGCTCGCGCGCACGCGGGCGGCCATCGGCAACGCGTTCACACCCAAGTCGCAGCACGACCGGATGCTGCAGCGAAAGGAGGAAGATGGCCCAGCTTCGACTGCAGAGCCACCTGCTCGAGTGGCGTGAAGTGGACGGCGAGGTGATCGCGCTGGAGCACCAGCGGTCCGCCTATCTGGGAACGAACCGGACCGGCACGGTGCTCTGGCAGGCGCTGGCCGAGGGCTCGAGCGAACCGGAGCTCGCCGAGCTGCTCGTGAACGAGTACGGCGTCGATGCCGATGCTGCGCGGGCGGACGTCGGGCGGTTCGTGACCCAGCTGACCGAGCAGGGGCTCCTCGAGCGCGGGTGACCGTCGCCGCGCTGCGAGCAGCCTGGTGGACCTGGCGCGCGCTCCCGCGTATACGCCGCCAGCTCGATGCCGGACGGCTTCGCGACATCTCCGTCGGAACGCCGCCTCCACTGCCGGCGCACGCCCGCCGGGGGGTCGAGGGGGTGTTGCGGCGCCTGCCGAACAGCTGCCTCGAGCGGGCCCTGCTGCTTCAGCGCTGGCACGGTGCCCAGGGTCGTCCGCTCGACGTGGTTGTGGGCGTGACCTCGTCCAAGGACGGGTTCAGGGCGCACGCGTGGCTCGAGGACGAGCCGGCCCCCGCCTCGCCGCGCTTCGACGAGCTCCTCAGGCTGAGCCCGTGACACCGCACCGCTCCTACGAGCTCGCTCCCGTCGAGGTCGCCAGCGGGATCGTCTTCGGCACCGTCGCGGACCCAACCCCGCTTCCCGAGCCTGTACGGGAGCACCCCGTGGCGGCGCTGGAGCGCGCCTGCCTGCCATTCCTTGAGCGGCCCCCATGTGTGGTCAGCTTCTCCGGCGGCGTCGACTCCTCGCTGGTGCTTGCGGCCGCCACCCGCATCGCTCGTCGCGAGGGCCTACCGCCGCCGATCCCCGCGACGAACCGATTCCCCGATGCCCCCCTCAGCCACGAGTCCGACTGGCAGGAGCTCGTCGTCGGGTTCCTAGGACTTCAGGACTGGGTCCGGCTCGAGTTCACCGACGAGCTCGACGCGGTCGGCCCCGTGGCGACGCGGGCACTGGCCCGGCACGGCCTGCTGTGGCCGTTCAACTCGCATTTCCACGTGCCGCTGCTCGAGGCGGCGGCGGGCGGCTCGCTCCTTACCGGGATCGGCGGCGACGAGCTGTTCGGAACCCCACGCTGGGCGCGGGCGGTAGACGTCCTCGCCGCCCGCGTGCGCCCCCAGTGGCGTGACCTCCAGCGGGTTGCCTTGCTGGCCGCGCCCAGGGCCCTGCGCCGAGCGGTTCTGTCGCACCGGCTGCCGGCCGAGTTTCCCTGGCTGCGGGCGAAGGCGCGCCGTGAGCTTCGGCGCAGATGGGCGGCCGACGAGGCGGATGAGCCGGCTCGTCTCGGTGCACGCATTCGCCGGCTCCACGCCGGCCGACCGCTCCGTATCAGCCTGGCCAGCCTCGAGCTGCTCGCGGCGGACGCCGGCGCGGCGATCGCCCACCCGCTCGCGACGAGCGAGTTCGGCCTCGCCGTCGCCCGGGTCGCTCCCTGGCGCGGCTTCGACGACCGCCGCGCCGCGATGCGGGCGCTCTTTCGCAAGCTGCTGCCGGAGCCGCTCCTCTCGCGCAGGACGAAGGCCGGCTTCAACGGCGCCTTCTGGGGGGCTCCCAGCGGGACGCTCGCGGCCTCCTGGAACGGCGAGGGCGTAGACCCCACCGTGGTGGACCCGGTTTTTCTGCGCTCCCTCTGGCTGGAGGAGGAGCCCGACGCCCACAGCTACCTCCTGCTGCAGGCGGCATGGCTTGAGAAGGAGCGCCGAAGGATGAAATACGGACTCCTAGACGGTCGATCAGTGGCGCCGGCCGAGGCTCGTCCGTAGGCTCTTCCCATGCACGAATCCAACTCCGTCTACGAGCCGCCGCAGCTGACCTTGATCGGCACGGTGCACGAGTTGACGCAGGGATGCGACAAGAGGCTCGGCCAGTCCGACGGCAACACGTTCATCGGCCAGGCCATCGTCTGTAACGCCTCCTAGCTACCCCGCGGCCGAGAGCGCGCCGAGCAGCACGCCGGCCGCGGCGCCGGCCGCCCGCCAGTCGCGCGGACGCCGCAGCTCGAGCATCGGCAGCGTGCTGAGCTCGAGCAGCGGGCTGGCATCCGTCGGCTCGATCCGTACGACGCGGTGGCCGAACAGCTCCGTCAATCGACGCGCCGCGGGCACCTCCGAGATCACCGGCGCGTCCGCCCAGCTCAGCAGGACGAACCCCCGCAGCGGGGTGGCGGCGGGCACCGCGGCGCCGATCGGCATGCGGTAGCGCTCACGGGCGCCGACCACGCCGATCGACTTCCCCGCCCCCAGCCGGGCGGCCGCGCCGGCGCGAAGGTCGATGAAGCGGGGACCCGCCAGCGCCCTTTGCCGGTCGTCGAGGACGACCACGTCGTCGGCCACGACAGGCTGCCCGTGAAGCGCAAGCCAGGCAAGCAGGGAGCTCTTACCCGCTCCCTTGTCCCCGAGCACCGCCCAGGCGCCCGAGTCCGCGACGATCGCACCCGCGTGGAAGCTCTCCCGGCCTCCCCGGTACGCCGCGATGCCGGCCACGGGAGCGAGGTAGGGGTGCAGGAGCTCCGCGGCGCTGGTCTGCCTGGGGAGCGTGAAGACCGCCCTCCCAAGCAGCCAGTCGACCTCCACCTGACCGCCGGATGGCATCCGCAGCAGCGCGCTGTCTCGCCGGACCCACTGCCTCTCCGCCGAGGCGTCGCCCACGCGTGCGCACAGCTCGAGCGCGGGCCAGCTCTCGTCGGCCGGCACCAGGAGATCCCGGACGGACTCCACCCCGCCGAGCCGCAGGCCGTACGCCCCATGCCGGCTCGACGGCGTCATTGATCGTCAGAGGCGGACCAGATTCGGGGCGCCCACGCCCGGCGTGACGCCGCGGAAGTCGACGACTAGCGGCGCCCGCTCGAGCACCTGCGGCAGGTCCAGGTCGGGGTGCGCCGTCACCACCACCGCGACGTCGCACGCCTCGAGCGCCTCGCTCAGGGGAAGCGACGAGAGCCCGAGCTCGGGCAGCTCAGGCACGTGCTCGTCGTGGTAGGCGAGCTCGCCCCCGCTCTCGCCGAGGTACTTCATGATCTTCAGCGCAGGCGACTCGCGGAGGTCCCCGACCCCGGCCTTGTAGGAGACGCCCAGGATCGCGATGCGCGAGCCGCGCACCGGCTTCGCGTGATGGTTGAGGGCCCGGGCGACCTTCTCCGCGCAGAAGCGCGGCATGGCCTGGTTGACCTCGCCGGCCAGCTCGATGAAGTCCGTGGGCGACCCGAACTCGCGCGCGCGCCACGACAGGTAGAAGGGGTCGACGGGCAGGCAGTGTCCGCCCATGCCGGGCCCGGGCTCGAATCGCATGAACCCGTAGGGCTTGGTCGCCGCCGCGTTGACGACCTCCCAGATGTCGATGTCCATCCGGTCGCAGAGCATCGCCAGCTCGTTGACGAGCGCGATGTTGACGGAGCG
Source organism: Thermoleophilaceae bacterium (assembly GCA_050694635.1). Classification (GTDB taxonomy): domain Bacteria; phylum Actinomycetota; class Thermoleophilia; order Solirubrobacterales; family Thermoleophilaceae; genus JACVRW01. Next base: position 2,250 of record JBOGXT010000802.1, on the reverse strand, counting down.
GAAGACGTTTTCGAGCAGCTTGGTGAGCTCGGCGACCTCCGGCGTCGAGACCGGAACCACCAGGTCGCAGACCTCGGCGTAGAGCGCGACCGCCCGCTCCCGGCAGGCATCGGTCAGCCCACCCACGACCTTCGGGGTGTTGCGCATCGTGTAGTCGGTGCGGCCCGGATCGATCCGTTCGGGCGAGAACGCCAGGTTGAACTCCTTGCCCGCGGCGAGGCCGGACTCCTCGAGCAGCGGCATGACCCGCTCCCGGGTGGTTCCGGGATACGTGGTGGACTCGAGCACGATCAGCTGGCCGCGCTGCAGCACGCCCGCGATGGCGGTGGTGGCCGCGACCAGGGGCCCGAGGTCCGGCTCGCGGTTGCGCGTGAGCGGCGTGGGCACCGCGACGATCACCGCGTCGCAGCGCGAGAGCTCCGCCACCCGCAAGGTGGGAAAGAGCCGGTCCGGCAGCGACTGAAGGGTCTCGGCGGGCACATCCTCGATATAGCTCTCACCGCGTTGAAGCGATCCGACCTTGCGCGGGTCGACATCGACCCCGATCACGTCGTGACCTGCCTCGCAGAAGGACACGGCGAGCGGCAGGCCGACGTAGCCGAGTCCGACGATTCCGACGTTCATGAGGCGACAGTAGGGCCGCTACGCCTGGGTGGGACTCCCCATTCGGCTAGCCCGTGGTCGGGTCTTGCGAGTTAGCGTGGGCGCATGCTTCTCAGCCCCACCGAGGGCCTCAAGCGGCTGGCCGACGGCAACAGCGCGGACTCCTTCAGCCACCGCCTTCGCGAGCGCCGATTCGTCCTGTTCGAGCAGCTGGCGAGCCGCCTGCCACGGCCGTTGTCGATCATCGACATCGGCGGCACCACCCGGTTCTGGGAGCGCCGTGGGTGGGCGGACCGCGAAGAGGTCACGATAACGCTGGTGAACCTGGAGCAGCAGGAGAAGGAGTACGCCAACATCATCCCGACCGTTGGCGATGCGACCGATCTGTCGGAACACGAGGACAAGAGCTTCGACATCGCGTTCAGCAACTCGGTCATCGAGCATCTGTTCACCTTCGACGCCCAGGCCGGCATGGCTTCGGAGGTTCGCCGCGTAGCGGGCGCGTATTGGGTGCAGACACCGAACTTCTGGTTCCCGATCGAGCCCCACTTCCTCGTGCCCGCGTGGCACTGGCTGCCCGAGAGCACCCGCGTGGCCATCCTGCGGCGACGCGGCGTGGGATGGGCTGGACGTTGCCCCGACCCGGAGTTCGCTCGCGAGGTCGTTCAGCAGCACCGCCTGATGCGCCGCCACGAGCTGGCCCGCCTCTTCCCCGGAGCATCGATCGTCGCGGAGCGTTTCGGCGGCCTCGTCAAGTCCTGGACAGCGGTCGACGGCTTTCCGGGCACGGCCTAGCGGCAGCCCGCTCGCGCTTACCCGCAGGGCTCCTTGGCGAGGCCCGGCTCGTCGACCGCCGGGGTGTTGCACGACTCGACCGAATTGATGAACAAGGCATCCGCCGACACCGGCAGCTCGAACGTGTTCCCCCGGATCGTCGCGCGATCGATCGGGTTGTTGTTCGCCCAGACGACCGTGTAGTAGTGCACGCCGCCACCCAGCTTGTAGGTCTTGCCGAAGAAGTTGTTGGTCAGCGTGAAGCCGCCGTACATCGGCTGCCCCCACCAGGTCCCACGGGTGAAGAACACGTCCATCGTCGCGCAGTTCGTGAAGCGCGAGTTTCTTATCGTGATGTTCGCCGACTGGGAGTAGACGCACTCGTTGTGGATCCCGTCGGTGGCGATCCGCACGTCGTGGAACTGGACGTTGTCGTATACGCAGCCGGTGCAGCCCGAGTGCGACAGCAGGCCCTTCTCGTCGGTCACGTTGCCCACCGACGCGTTCTTGAACGTCGAGTTGCTACCGCCGTTCTCGAGCGCGGCGCCAGTCGTCTTTGAACCCCCGGCATCCACGTTGATGCCATCGAAGATCGCGTTGGCTGCGTCCGTGAACAGCTGACGAAGCACCACGCCGGTCCCGCCCCTGAAGGTCACGGCCTTGTTGCCCGACGGAACGTCCTGGGCCGGGTAGGTCCCGGCCGCGACGCTCACGACGTCGCCTCCCGAGGCGACCGCATAGGCGCGTGCCAGCGTCCTGCACGGCGCGGAGGACGAGCAGGGGTTCGAGTCGGACCCCGTCGTGGTCACGAACTTGTCGCCCGAGCCCGGGGGCGGGGGAGGAGGCGGAGGTGGCGGCGGTGGGGGCGGGGCC
>JBOGXT010000801.1:0-4671 GCA_050694635.1 Thermoleophilaceae bacterium | reverse complement strand
GGCGTGTACGGTGGGGCAATGGCCCTCAGCTTTGGCGTCACGGTCCTGCCCGATCCGCCCTACCAGCGCCTGATCGAGCTGCTCCAGCTGGCCGAGCGCCACGGGTTCGAGTACGGGTGGACCTACGACTCGCACGTTCTGTGGCAGGAGTCGACCCCGACCCTCGCGCTGGCCGCGGCGGCCACTGAGCAGATCAATCTCGGGCACATGGTCACGAACCCCGGCACGCGCGACCCCCCCGTCCTGGCCAGCGCGTACGCCACGCTGCAGGACATCTCGAACGGCCGGATGGTGATGGGCATCGGCCGCGGCGACGCGAAGCGCCCGCCACCGCCGCCGCGCAAGCGGAGCCCGAAGGCGAAGCGGCGGTGAGCCGCACCCCGGGCTTCAATCGCGAGCCGTCTTCGCATACGTTGTCGCGATGCCACTGAGCTTCGGCGTCACCGTCCTCCCCGACCCGCCCTACCAGCGCCTGATCGAGCTGCTCGTGCTCGCCGAGCAGCAGGGCTTCGACTACGGCTGGACCTACGACTCGCACGTGCTCTGGCAGGAGTCGACCCCCACGCTCGCGCTCGCCGCCAAGGCGACCGAGCGGATGAAGCTCGGGCACATGGTCACCAACCCGGGCACCCGCGATCCCACCGTGGTGGCCAGCGCCTACGCGACGCTCCACGACATCTCCGACGGCCGCATGGTGATGGGCATCGGGCGGGGAGACTCGGCCCGCCGCTACATCAACCAGAAGCCGGTCAGGGTCGGCCGGTTCGAGGAAGCCCTCACGATGATCAAGCCCTTCATGAACGGCGAGAAGGTGCGCTGGAACGACATCGAGCTCCAGCTCACCTGGGTGCGTTCGGACCTGCCGCCGATCGAGATGCACGTGGCGGGCTACGGACCCAAGGTGCTCGCCCTCGCGGGCCGCCTCGGCGACGGCGTGATCATCCAGCTCGCCGACCCGGACATCATCCAGTGGACGATGTCAACCGCGCGCAGGGCGGCCGAGGAGGGCGGCCGCGACCCCGCGCAGCTCAAGTGCATCGTCTGCGCACCGAGCCACATCTCCGACGACATCGCCGAGGCGCGTGACCAGGTGCGCTGGTTCCCGGCGATGGTGTCGAACCACGTCAGGGACCTGATCGCCCGCTATGGCGCCGACGGCTCGGTGGTGCCGCGGGCCCTGACCGACTACGTCCCGTCCGAGACCGGGTACGACTACGACGAGCACTCGCGCGTCGGAGCCAAGCACGGCGCCTTCGTCAGCGACGAGATCTGCGACCGCTTCTGCGTGCTCGGCACCCCCGAGCAGGCGGCCGACAAGCTGCGGGAGCTCGAGTCGATCGGCGTGGACCAGTTCAACATCTATCTCATGACAGAGGGCGAGGAGCACACGCTCGAGACCTACGGCCGCGAGATCATCCCGCGCTTGGCCGGCGTGACTGGAGGTGCAGCATGAGAAAGCTCGTACGCGGTGGCACGGTCGTGACCGCCGCCCACTCGTCGCCCGGCGACGTGCTGATCGAGGACGAGGAGATCGCAGCGGTCGGCTCGCTCGGCGACATCGAGGACGCCGAGGTGATCGACGCCGCCGGCTGCTACGTGCTGCCGGGGCTGATCGACAACCACACCCACCTGGCCATGCCGTTCGGCGGGACCGTATCGATCGACGACTACGACACCGGCACGCGCGCCGCGGCGGCGGGCGGCACCACGTGCCTCGTCGACTTCGTGATCCAGCAGCACCCCGGCGGCCTGCGCTCCTCGCTGGAGGAGTGGCAGGGGCGGGCCGATGGCGCCGCGCACGTGGACTACGGCTTCCATATGGCGATCACCCAGGCCGACGAGGCCACGCTGGCCGACATGGAGCCGATGGTCGAGGAGGGCCTCTGCAGCTTCAAGGTCTTCCTCGCCTACAAGGGCGCGATCATGGTCACCGACGACCTCTTCTTCCAGGTGCTGGAGCACACTCGTGACCTCGGTGCTCTCACGATGGTCCACTGCGAGAACGGCTGGGCGATCGACGTGCTCGTGGAGCGCGCCCTCGCCGCGGGACAGACCGAGCCGATCCACCACGCCCACACCCGGCCGGAGGAGCTCGAGGCGGAGGCCACGCACCGCGCCGTCCGCTTCGCGGATCTGACCGGGGCCGCCGTGTACATCGTGCACGTGACGTGCGGGCTCGCGGCCGACGAGATCGCCGCCGGCCAGGCGCGCGGGGTGAACGTCTCAGCCGAGACCTGCCTGCAGTACCTCACCAACACGGTCGAGGACCTCGCCCGACCCGGCTTCGAGGGCGCCCGCTACGTCTGCTCGCCGCCGCTGCGCGAGGCGCACAACCAGGACCTGCTCTGGGCCGCCCTCGACCGCGGCGTGCTCGAGAGCGTGTCGACCGACCACTGCCCGTTCAACGACGAGCAGAAGGCGCTGGGGCGCCACGACTTCTCGAAGATCCCGAACGGGCTGGCGATGATCCAGCACCGGCTGGTGAAGCTGTGGGACATCGGGGTCGAGAGCGGGCGGATCACGCCGAGCGAGCTCGTCGACCTGACCTCGACAGCGATCGCGCGGCGCTTCGGGCTGCACCGCAAGGGCTCGATCGCGCCCGGGATGGACGCCGACCTGGTGGTCTTCGACCCCGCCACCCCGTTCGAGTTCTCCACACGGACCTCGCACATGAACGTCGACTACGACCTGTTCGAGGGCGAGAGCTCCACGGGCAGCGTGCGGCACACGTTCTGCCGCGGGACGATGGTTTACGACCGCGGCGAGATCGTGACCCAGCCGGGTCACGGCCGCTTCGTGCCGCGCTCGCTGCGCGCGCCGGCCGCGGTGGCCTCGTGAGGATGGACGCCGACCGCGTTCTCGCCGACCTCCGCGAGCTGGCGAACCTGACCGGGGGCCCCGACGGCGCCCGGCGCGTGTGTTGGACCGAGGAGTGGACGCGTGCCCGCGAGTTCCTGCGCTCGCGGCTGGACGAGCTGCCGGTGGAGGTGACGGTCGACGAGGCCGGCAACCTGTGGGCGGAGATCCCTGGCGAGGCCGACGGCTTCGTGATCGTCGGCTCGCACGTCGACTCCGTGCCTGCCGGCGGCTGGCTCGACGGCGCGCTCGGGATCTTCGTCGCCGTCGAGGCGCTGCGACAGCAGGCCGGCAACGGGCCCCCGCGGGTCGGTCTGCGGCTCGTGGACTGGGCCGACGAGGAGGGCGCCCGCTTCGGGCGCAGCCTGTTCGGCTCGTCGGCCTGCACCGGCACGCTCGAGATCGACGAGGTGCGCGACCTGCGCGACCGGGACGGGGAACGTCTCGAGGACGTGGTGGCCCGCTACGACGTGGAGCTCGACCGCGTGCACGACTCGGGCAGCCGCCTGCGCGGGGCGCGCGCCTACATCGAGATGCACATCGAGCAGGGACCGGTGCTCGAGAGCCGCGGCGAGCCGGCGGCCACCGTGCTCGGCACCTGCGGCGTGGAGCGCCACGTCGCGGTCTTCACGGGCCAGGCCGCCCACGCGGGCGCCACCCCGATGGGGCTGCGCCGCGACAGCTTCGCGGCCACCGCCCAGGCCGCGCTGGCGATCCGCGAGATCGGCTTCCGACACGAGGGAGTGTGCACGGTGGGCGGCGCGAAGAGCGAGCCAGGGGTGGTGACCGCGGTCGCCGGGCGCACGGAGATGCTGCTCGATCAGCGCCACCTGGACCCGGACAGGCTCGCCGCGATGCTCTCCGAGGCGCGCGAGGCCTGCGAGCAGGCCGCCGCCGACCACGGCTGCGAGGTGGAGCTCCAGCACATCTGGTCGATCCCACCGATTCCGTTTGACGACGGACTGATCGCGATGGCCCGTCAGGCGGTGGTCGAGGCCGGCGGCAAGGACACCGCGATCCCGAGCGGCCCGCTCCACGACGCGGCCGAGATGGCGCGCCTGGTCCCGACCGTGATGATCTTCTCGTCCTCCTCGCCGCCCGTGTCGCACACCAAGGAGGAGGACACCCCGGAGGCAGACCTGCGCGTGGCGATCGAGGCCTACGGGGGCACCGTGGCGGCCATGCTCGCGAGCGCCGCCGCGGGCGAGCTGCCGCCGCGCGAGTGAGGGCGCTGCAGGAGCAGCTCGCGTACCTGGAGTCGTCGAGCGCCTTCTACGCCGAGCGGCTGCGCGGCGAGCGCGAGGGGGTGCGCGGCCCGGCCGACCTGCCGCGCCTGGCGTTCACGACCAAGGCAGAGCTCCGCGAGGGCCAGCGGCGCGAACCGCCGTTCGGACCGCACCTGTGCGCCCCGCCCGAGCGGCTCGTGCGCATGCACGTGACCTCGGGCACGACGGGCGAGCCGGTGGCGGTCGGGTTCACGCGCGCCGACCACGAGGCGAACAGCGCGGTGGGAGGGGAGGCCTTCCGGATCGCCGGCGTGCGCGCGGAAGACGTGGTCGCCCACTGCCTCAACTACGCGCTCTACGCCGGCGGTATCGCCGACCACATGGCCCTCGAGGCGAGCGGGGCGACGGTCGTGCCGGTGGGCACGGGCCAGTCGCGGCGCCTGCTCGACCTGATCCCGCGGCTAGGCATCACGGCGATCTTCGGGACACTCTCGTTTCCCGCCTACCTGGCCGCCCGCGCCCGCGAGGCCGGCGTGGAGCCGGCGGAGCTCGGGCTGCGGCACATCGTGACCGCCGGGGAGCCCGGCGC
>JBOGXT010000800.1:0-2885 GCA_050694635.1 Thermoleophilaceae bacterium | reverse complement strand
CTTCTCGAAGCACTCGTCGCAGAGCAACTCCGGCTCGGCGGGGCCGAGCAGCCGCTTCAGGGTGTCGTCGTCTGTCCGCTTGTCCATGGTCGGTCTCCGCTAGATCGAGTCGAGCGTAAAGCCCTTCTGGGCGAGGTCGTGGCGCAGCTTGCGGCGCGCGTCGTGCAACGTCTTGTAGAGCGCCCCACGGGTCGTGCCCAGCCCCTCGACGAGCACATCGAGCGGCACGCCGTTGAGCGCGAGCGCGACGAGCACCTCACGCTGGTGCTCCGTCAGGCATCGGTCGATCGAGCGCTTGAGCGCACGCATCAGTTCGCGCGTCTCGGCTTGGCTTTGGGGGCTCTGGCCGGCGTCCGCCATCAGCGGCCAGGTCTCGGGCTCGAGCACCACCTCGCGTTCCTGCCAGGCACGCCGGCGCAGGCGCACCCCGGCCTCGAGCAGCGCGAACTTGTAGGCCCAGGTGGTGAAGCGGCTCGCGCCGCGGTAGTCGTCGAGCTTGGCCAGCACCGCCACGAGCGCATCGTCCGCGGCCTGGAGGGCCAGGTCGTCGAGCTCCTCGCCGCGCACGTGCGAGAGCGCGGCGCGTCGGCGCGAGACCTCGAAGCGGGCGGCGCGCACGAGCAGCTCGTGCAGGCGACCGATCGCCTCGTCGCGCTCGGTGCCCGGACGGCGGAGCGCTGCGAGCCACGCGTACGAGTCCGTCTGCGCGCGGTCGGGTTCGCTGGCGGCGGCGCTGATCGGCAGGCGCGAGCTCATGCCCGGCGCGAGGCTAACACTCGGTGTGGCGCTCAACACCCACGCCTCTCGTGCTCGAGCGGCGCCAGGATGCGCGCCGCGAGCTGTGGGGGGCAGCCGCGCTCGACCAGCTCGATCAAGGCGTGCAGGTCAACCGCGCACTCACGCGAGAGCTGGTCGGCCAGCTCGCTGTCGAAGCCGGCGTTGCGCAGTCGTGCGCGTCGCCAGGCCACGACGTCGGCTGCTTCTCGGCCGACGCCGGTCTGTTGTCCGGGTCCAAGGTCCACCTCTTCTTAGCGCACCGAGGCGACCAGTTCTTACTTCCCGCCGCGTGGCCGTGCCTGGACCCGCGCCGTCTGTGGTCGACGCATGACTCGAAGGCCCGGCGCCGGTCTGTTACCAACTCGGGCGCAGGCCGATACTCCCGTCAGGAAGCCCGCCGCTCAAGCATCCCAGCGATATCGGCGCCTCGGCCAGCTGCTTGACGAAACAGAGCGTTGGGTCAAGCGCTGTCGAGGTACACCCTTCGTGCAGCGGCAAGCGCCCGGCTGCGGTAGCGATGTCGCAGGTGACCTCGTAGGTCACTCGTCGTGCTCCTTGATGAGCGCGTGCAGATCAGCGGCGCGTTGGCGCACCAGCTGGAAGCGTGTGACGTTGCCGCCCTCGATCGTGCAGCCGGCGCCCATGGCGAAGGCGTAGTCCCAGGAGTTGATGAGCCGGTGATAATCCGCCCGCAGTGCTTCGATGTCAGGCATCTTGGTCCTCAAGTGCGGCGAGCCGGTTGAGCTCGGCGGTGGTGTCGGGATCGGCGCCGTGGGCGAGTTCCTCGTCGAGGTGGTTGCGCCTCAACCAGGTTCGGATGCGAACGGCAAGGCTCGGGCGCGTATCGGTGGTGTGACTGGGGCGCGAGTCGAACGGGGGAACGGGGAAGATGCCGTTGGGCATGTCCGCCTCCTTCGGGTCGGGATACACAAGCGATCGTTCCCTTGAGACGCCATCGCGCCTATGGGTATGAGCATCGATTCGCCCGCCAGCGGACACCCATACGGCCTCCTTTGAGTAGGCAGGCGCTCGGCTCGCGGCACGGGAGCGCGGGCCGATCGGCTTGGGGGTGGCGATGTCGGTGGTCATGGTGGTGCGTCGCGCGGCGCGCCACCGCGTGTCCTCGAGACTCAGGCCGCAGAGGTCACAAGGGGCCCGCGGGGGAGCGCAGGGCCCAGGAGCAGGCCGCCGTCGACTAGGAACTCGGAGCCGGTCGAGAAGCTCGCGTCGCTCGACGCGAGGAAGAGGACGAGCTGCGTGACCTCTGTGGGGCTGGCGACGAGTCTGGCGCTTGAGAGCGCCACGTCGGCTGGGCCCTCGCCGGCCATCGGCGGGAGGACGCGCCCGGGATGGACTGAGTTGACGCGAATGTTGTCGCGGCCGAGCTCGAGCGCGGCGGCCTTGGTGAGCCCACGCACGCCCCACTCGCTCGCGGAGTGGGCGGAGGCACCAGGCGCCGCACCGAAGGCGGCCGTCGAGGAGATGTTCACGATCGAGCCGGCGCCGGCTTTGCGCATCGAGCGCGCCGCCGCCCGGATGCCGAGGTACACGCCGGTCAGGTTGACGTCGAGGGTGTGCCGCCACGACGCTGGGTCGACGCGCCTGATCGTCCCGAGTTCGGTGATCCCGGCGTTGTTGACCAGCACCGAGACCGGTCCGAACGTCTGCTCGGCCGCGAGCACCGTCGCGTCCCACTGCTCTTCGTTCGTTACGTCCAGGGGTGTGAACAGCGCACGGTCGCCCATCTCTCGCGCCAGCCAGCGACATTCCTCCTCAAGCACGCCGGCGATCACGACTTTCGCCCCCTCGGCGGCGAACGCGCGGGCGTGGCTGACACCCGTCTCGCGGCCGCCTCCGGTGACGATCACTGTCTGGTCTTCGAAGCGTTGCATCGCTGTTCTCTTTCCCGGCTGCGGTGAGCAGCCTGCCCGGCTCAGACGGCCGCCGGCCCTGTGCGGCCGGCGACAATGACTGGGAGATCGGCGCTGCGGATGACATCGCGCGAGACGCTTCTGCCGAGACGCCGGCGCCGCGAACCGAGCACCACCAGCCGCGCGCCGCGGATGCGGGCGAACTCGACCACACGCCGGGCGGGGCTCCCAGCGAGC
>JBOGXT010000799.1:0-9284 GCA_050694635.1 Thermoleophilaceae bacterium | reverse complement strand
CCGGCGCACCGCGCGCGTCGAGCTCGGCCGCAAGCCGGGCACGCAGCTCGGGCGCGGGCGGCGGGCGCAGCTCGAGGTCGGTGAGCGCCGCCTGGAGGTAGAGGCCGGTGCCCCCCACGACGATCGGGCGGCGCCCGGCCACGAGTGCGGCGTCGATCTCCGCGTGGGCGTACGCGGCGAACTCGCCGGCGGAGAAGGTCTCGCGGGGGTCGACGAAGGAGAGCAGGCGGTGCTCGAGCTCGTTTCGCTCGGCAGGCGTGGCGGCACCCGACAGGACCTCGAGGCCCCGGTAGACCTGGAGCGCGTCGGCGGACACCGCGACCGGGTTCTCGCCTTCCTCGCGAAGGCGCACGGCGAGCGCGATCGCCACCGCGGTCTTGCCGACGCCGGTGGAGCCGAACAGGGCGAGCACGTTCACGATCGCTACTAATACCTGGCGTGCGGGTCCTCATCGTTCTGCTGCTCGCGGTCACGGCCGCGTTCGCCCTCGGCTGCCAGGAGTCTGGCTTCGACGAGCGCAAGGAGACCGCGCGCCCGCTCAAGGTTCAGCACGTCAAGGGCGAGTCGAAGGTGCCCGGCCAGGCCGGGCGCGTGGCCACGCTCACGGTCGACTCGCTCGACGACACGCTGGCGCTGGGGGTGCGCCCGGTGCGCGCCGCCGTGCCGGGCCTGTCGGTGCCGCGGTACCTGCGGCGCCCGGCGGCCGGCGTGGAGCTGATGAGTCCGGTCGGGAAGATGGACCTCGCGGCGCTCGAGGCGGCCCAGCCGGACCTGATCGTCGGCAGGCAGGGCGCCCTGTTCGACGACCTGAGCCTGATCGCCCCGACGGTGATAACCGAGGCCGGCAGCGGTCAGTGGAAGCTGAACGTGCGCCTGGTGGGCGAGGCGCTGGGGCGCACGAACGACGCCGAGGCTCTCCTCACCGACTACGACCGCCGCGTGGCCGGCGTACGCCGGGCGCTGGAGGGGCGGCCGAGGGTCGCGGTGATGCGCGGGGCGGGCGGCGGCCTGCGCTTCGCGGAGCGCGATTCCTTCGCCGGGACCATCCTCGCCGATGCGGGTCTCCGGCAGGTGCGCTCGCTGGCGCGCGCGGACCTCGTGCTCGTGTCGCAGTCGCCCGATACCCAGGTCCAGGTGCAGGGCGGCTTCGTCGAGGACGAGGTCGACCTGGCCACCTGGTGGGGACCCGGAGGGGTGTTCGCGGCCCGCGCGGCGCTCTCGGACCTGCGGCGCATCCTGGGCGATTAGGGCCGTCAGGGCTCTCGTTTTCGCGCAAGCCGGCCGATAGGAGACTCTAGAGTGAGCTCTCCCATCCTGGACGCCCTTGCGCGGACGGCCGCCCGACGCTTTCAGAGCTTCGCCGAGGCGGCCACCTCCGTGCTCGACCTGGTGCACGCCGCCGCGCCCGGCGAGCGGGTCGCGCTCGCCCAGATCGACTGGGAGGAGGGCACCTGCAGGCTGATCGACGCGCGCGGGGACGACGGCACCGTCCGCGGGACGATCTTGCCGCTCGCCGCGGCGTATCCCAGTGCCGACGGCGTGGACGCCGGCGGCCTGATCGATTCCGAGGCGCTGGGGCCGCTGGGCTTCGGACGCTGCAACGCAGCGCCGCTCGACGCGAGCGACGGCTCTACGGTCGGGGTGCTGCTCGCGACGGGTACGGGCGCTCACGTTCCGCTGCTGCCGGTGGCCGCGCGGCTGCTGTCCTACGAGTGGGAGAGCATCTCCACGCGGGCCGAGCTTCGCCGTCTTAGCCAGATCGCGCGCGACCGCGAGCGTACGGACCCGGTGACCGGGCTGGCGAACCGCCGCAGCATGCTGGACGCGGTGGGCCGCGAATGGGAGCTCGGGAAGCGCGGGACAGTGCTGTCGTATCTGGTCGTCAGCCGCATCGCGGGGCGCGAGGGGTTGCGCGAGCGCGCCAGCGAGGCCGCCGCCGACCTGCTGCTGAAGGACGTGTCCGAGGTGCTCGCAGGGGGCGTTCGGAGAACGGACCATCTCGGTCGGGTGGACGACGACCTGCTCGCCGTGGTGCTCGTCGGCTGCACGATGGAGGCGGGCGCCCAGGCCTTCGTCGCGCGCTGCGAGCGCGCCCTGGCGGGCGTCACCGCAGGGCGCCCGGCGCCGATCGAGCTTGCCTACGGCTTCCAGTCGCTCGCCACAGCCCAATCCGGCGAGGAGGCGCTGGCGATCGCGGAACACGCCGCACGGGAGGCTGAGGCCCGCCCGGCGGGACGCGAGGCCGAGGCAAGCCCCGCGGCACCGGAGGCCGAAGGCCACCCGGCGGGACCGGTCGGGACCGGAGAGGCCGCGTGACCAACGAGCCGGAAGAGAGCCTGCCCGCCGCGGAGGCCGACGCGGAGACACCCTTCGAGGGCGAGTCGGACGGCCCGCCGGTCGCGGAGGCCCCGGACGACGCTACGCCTGCCGGCGAGTCGGCAGCTGACGCTTCTCCCGCCGAAAACGGCGGTGGCTCCTACCCGGCCGGCCTCACTCCCCCCTCCCTCACGGGCGCCGGCCGGCGCTTCCTGTCCGACCTGATCGTCGAGCTCGGCTTCGTGGACGCCGAGACCGTCGCCGGGGCCGTCGAGTCCGCGCGGCGCCCGGGCCTGACTGTCGAGAAGGTCCTGCTCGAGCAGGGGATCCTCAGCGAGGACCAGCTGGCGCGGGCGCTCGCCGAGCGCTACGGCCTCGACCACATCGACCCCGCCGTGTACCCGATCGACCGCTCCGCGGCTGGCCTCCTCCAGGAGGGCCCGGCCCGGCGCTACCGCGCCGTGCCCGTCGGGTTCAGCGGCGACGGCTCGCTGATCGTGGCCGTGGCCGACCCGTCGGATTCGCTCGGGCTCAGCGACATCGCCGTGATGACCAAGCTCGCGGTGCGTCCCGCCGTGGTCGCCCGCTCCCAGGTGGACGAGCTGATCGAGACGCTCGAGTTCATGGAGGAGCACACTCGCCCCGCCGCACAGAGCTTCGGCGCGGTGATCATCCCGCCCGAGGAGGGCGACGAGCCCGCCGCCGCACCCGTGGCGATGACGCCGCCACCGGCGCCGGTCGTCGTGGCCGACGGTGCGGCCTCCGCGCGGTTCGGCGAGCTCGAGGCGGAGCTGACCGAGGCGCGCAAGCGGCTCGCGGGCGAACTGGCGGCCGAGCGGGAGCTTCGCTCCAGAGAGGTCGAGGAGGCGCGCGCCCGGTACACGCAGGAGCTCGAGGAGGCCCGCGGGCGCTACGCACAGGAGCTCGAGGCGGAGCGCGAGCGCCACCTGGCCGAGCTCGAGGAGCTCCGCGGCCGCCACGCCCAGGAGCTCGACGCCGAACGCGGCCGGCTGGCCGCCGAGCTCGAGGCGCAGCGCGACCGGCACGCCGGCGAGCTGGAGACGGAGCGCGGCCGCCTGACCGGGGAGCTCGAGGGCGAGCGGCGCCGCCTCACCGGGGAGCTCGAGGCCGAGCGCGAGAACCGCGCCGCCACCGAGCGGGTGCGCAGCCGCCTGGCCAGCGAGCTCGAGGCCGAGCGCGAGAACCGCACGCGGGAGCTGGAGCTCGCCCGCGAGCGGCATGCCCGTGAGATGGCCGAGCTGCGCGAGGCCCTCAGCACCAACGGCGGCGACGGCATCGCCAAGGCCGCCGAGCTCCAGGCCGCCCTCGACGAGGAGCGCGCCGCCCGGGCCGAGGAGGTCAACGGGCTGCGGGAGGCGCTGAACTCGGCCCAAGCCAGGCACGGGCGGGAGGTCGCCGAGCTGCGTGACGCCGCCAATTCCGTGGCGGCCGAGCACACACGCGAGATCGCCGAGCTCAGGAGCGCCGCCACCGACGCCGCGGCGGAGCACGCCCGTCAGATCGCCGAGCTCAGAGGCGCCGCCACCGAGGCGGCGGCCGAGCACGCCCGCCAGATCGCACAGCTACGCGATGACGCCGAGGTCTCCGCCGCCGAACGCGCCCGCGAGGCCGCGGACCTTCGCAAGCTGGCCGACGCCGCCGAGGGTCGCGCCGCGCGCGAGGTGACCGAGCTGCGGTCGATCCTCGAGACCGAGCGTGCGAAGCACGACGAGACGGTCAACGAGCTGCGCACCACCCTCGAGCGCGAGCGGACCGAGCACGACGCCGCCTTGGCGCACCTTCGAGCGGCGATGGAGCAGGATGCCGACGGCCGCCGCGAGGAGGCCGCCGAGCTGCGTCGCGCGTTCGAGGCCGAGCAGGCGCGCAAGACCGAGGAGCTCGGCGCCATCGCGGGTCGGCACTCCGGCGAGCTGGCGAAGCTGCGCGAGCAGATCGAGCAGGAGCAGGCGGCGCACACCGACGAGATCAGCCGCATGGCCGAAGCACTAAAGGTCGCGAGGACCCAGCACGTCGACGAGCTCGAGGAGCTGAAGAACGCGGTGGAGGCCGAGCGCGAGAAGCGCAAGGCGAAGGTGACGGAGCTGCGGGAGGAGAACGACGCGGCCCGCCTGGAGCAGGCGCAGGATATCGCCCGCCTCGAGGCATGTCTCGAGGAGGAGCGCGCGGCAAAGGAGCGCGAGCTGGTGGAGCTGCGCGAGCAGCTGACCGGCGCAGCCGAGGACAGCGCCCGCGCCGTGGACCAGCTGAAGGGTTCGCTCGACGCGGAGCGCGCCCGGCGCGAGCAGGCCGAGGCGGTCTCCGCGGAGGACGGCGGGCTCCACGAGCGGGTCGAGGCGCTTCAGACCCGGCTCGACGAGGCGAGCGCGAGGGCCGACCGAATGGAGGCCGAGCGCGGCGACGCCGAGGCGCGTGTGCGGGCGCTCGAGGAGGAGCTCACGGAGGCGCGCGAGTCGGCCGTCGACGGCGGCGAGATGGACCGCCTCCGCGGCGAGCTGGGCGAGGCCCTGGCCGCGGCGGCCGAGTCGGACTCCCTGCGCGACGAGCTGGAGCGGCTGCGCTCAGCCGGGGCCGAGGCCGACTCGCTGCGCGCGGAGCTCGACCGGGTCCAGACGGCTGCGGCGAACGCCGACGGTCTGCGCACCGAGCTCGAGGACGCGCGCGAGCGGCTCGAGGACCTCGAGGATGCCGACCGCCGCGCCGAGCAGGCGCGCGCGGCGCTCGCCGAGCTGCGCGAGGAGTCCGAGCGCCAGGCCGAGCTGGCCGCCCAGGGCGAGCGAGAGCTGCGCGAGCGGCTGAGTGCGACGGAGGCCGAGCTCGAGACGATGGCGAAGCGCTTCGACGACCTCGCCGACGCCATCGCGAGCGTTCGGCGGGACGCGCACTAGCGCCTCGCCCCCGCCCGGTGCGCCGATGCGCTCCGCTGCGGGGGTCGCGCGTCAAGGGCCTTCGAGGAGCGTGTTCTGCGCGAGGATGAAGATCTCGCAGATCATGTCGGGGTCCCGTTGGTTCCCTGACATAAGCCGATCACCGTGCTGCCGGTGGCCTCTTCCAGGACACGCGTGAAGGGCTCTCGCATGACGTCCTGGAAGGCCATTCGCTGACGGACCACGTCGTCGCGGCAGTACGTTCCAGCGGGCTGAGAGCCAGGTGGTACCTTCTGGGTTTGAGGGGCAGAAGGAGGGGTTCCAGCACCTGGTTGGGGCAGCGCCGGGTGACTTTCATATCGCACCCGTCCCGGCGACCCGAAGTCAGCCATGGGCCTTCCAAGCAGTTCCGCGTCTCCGCCTCGGATCACCACCCGGAGGGCGGCGTAATGACACTGCCACCGGCCGAGGCCGGCGCGACTGGGTCTCCCGACGGCCTCCTGACCGTCCGCACGGAGCAGCACAACGACCATCGCGTCATTGTGGTCAGCGGCGAGATCGACATGTCCACGGCTCCGTTGCTCGATCAGGAGGTCCTGAGGGCGGAGGCCGACGGTCCGCGACCCATCGTCGTCGACCTGCGCCAGGTGACGTTCATGGACCTGCGCGGGCTCCAGCTCCTTCTCACCGCGAGCGCGCGCTCCCGGGCGGACGCGAAGCGGCTCAGCGTCGTCCGCGGACCTCGCGCCGTTCAGCGACTGTTCGAGCTCACCGGCACCGAAGCACTGGTGCCGTTCGTCGACCGGTAGCCCGGGCCAGACGCTACGAGGCGAGCCGCGCCACCAGCGACTCTTCGCCCGCCAGCGTCGTGCTGGTCGCCGAGGCGATCTCGACCTCGGTCAGGTCGCCCGGGGCCGCCACCCCGGCGAAGTTCACCGTCTTGTTGTGCCGCGTCCGGCCGCGGAGCTTCGCCGGGTCCGTGCGCGACGGGCCCTCCACCAGCACCTCCATCGTGCGGCCCACGAAGCGCTGCGCCCGTTCGGTCGCGTGCCGCTGCACCGCGGCCACCAGCCGCTCCATGCGGTCGCTCTTGACCTCGTGCGGCAGCGCGTCCTCGAGCTCCGCGGCGAGCGTGCCGCGGCGCGGCGAGAAGATGAACGTGAAGGCCGAGTCGTAGCGCACCTGCTCGACCACCTCCATCGTCTCCTCGAACTCGGCCTCGGTCTCACCGGGGAAGCCGACGATGATGTCCGTCGTCAGCGTGCAGTCCGGCACGTGCTCGCGGATCATCGCGACCCGGTCGAGGTAGCGCTCGCGGTTGTACGTGCGGCGCATCGCCTTCAGCACGCGCGACGAGCCCGACTGCAGCGGCAGGTGGATGTGCTCGCAGACGCTCGGCAGCTCGGCGTGAGCGCGGATCACGTCCTCGCGGATGTCCTTTGGATGTGGGCTCGTGTACCTGATGCGCTCCATTCCGTCGACGGCGTCGACCATGGAGAGAAGCTCCGCGAAGCTCGTCTTCGCCCCCTTCGCGAGGTCGCGACCGTAGGAGCACACGTTCTGGCCCAGCAGCGTGACCTCCTTGACGCCGTCCGCCGCCAGCCGCTCGACCTCCGCGACGATCTCCGCGGCCGGGCGCGACACCTCCCGCCCCCGCGTAGAGGGCACGATGCAGTACGAGCAGACGCAGTTGCAGCCCACCGAGATCTGCACCCAGGCCTGGAATTCGCGCTCGCGCTTCATCGGCAGGTGCCCGGTGAACCCCTCGAACTCGAAGTAGCCCTGCGCGCTGAGGCTGTCGCTGGTCAGGAACTCGGCGAGGCGGTGCACCTGGCCGGGGCCGAAGGCGACGTCGACGAACGGAAAGAGCTCGAACACGCGCTCCTTCATCGACTGCGACCAGCAGCCGCCGACCCCGATCACGCGGCCGGGATCCTCGCTCTTGAGGCGCTTCGCCTCGCCCAGGTGGCCCACCAGCCGGTTGTCCGCCTTCTCGCGGATCGAGCAGGTGTTGAAGAGGATCAGGTCGGCGCCGGCGCGCTCGTCTGCCTCGTGGTAGCCGAGCGACTCGAGCATGCCCTTCATCCGCTCGGAGTCGTGCTCGTTCATCTGGCACCCGAAGGTGGTCAGGTGGTAGGTCTTCATGCCGGGGCCGAGGATAGTGCTCAGGCGCGCCCCGCCAGGCCCGGGTAGTGCAGCACGAAGCCGTCGGCGTCCAGGTCGAGCTCGGCGGTGAAGCCGTCGTCGAGGCCCACATACCTCACGCGCCGCGCGCCGATCGGCTCGTAGCGCTGCCGCGAGCGGCTGACCTCGAGGCTCGGCACGTCGACCCAGGCCATCACGTGGTCGACGGGCGCCTCGCCCAGGCGGGCCGCGGGCATGTAGTTGGTCAGCGGCGACAGGGCCATATCGACGTCCAGCGCGCCCTCCACGTGTGGCAGCGGCTCGCCGTTGGCGGTCCAGCTGCCGTCCGCCTCGGAGCGCTCGAGCAGGACGCCGCGCTCGCCGGCCGCGTCCCTGACGCCGAGCACCAGCCGCTGCGTGAAGAGCTCAGGGCCGGTCTCCAGGCCGTAGTCGAGCTGGTAGGTCACGCCCAGCTGCACGCCGACCGCCCGCAGGCCGTGGTCGCCGCGCTCGATCGTGCACCCCTCGGCGCGCCACTCGTCGAGGCCGCGCCAGGCGAGGAAACGCCTCATCTCGCATAGTCGGTCGCGCGGCTCTCCCGAATCACAGTGACCTTGATCTGACCTGGGTACTCGAGCTCCTTCTCGACCTCGCGGGCGATCTCATGCGAGAGCAGCGCGGCGGCGTCGTCGTCGATCTCGTCCGGATGGACGATCA
Organism: Thermoleophilaceae bacterium; assembly: GCA_050694635.1. Classification (GTDB taxonomy): domain Bacteria; phylum Actinomycetota; class Thermoleophilia; order Solirubrobacterales; family Thermoleophilaceae; genus JACVRW01. Next base: position 1,242 of record JBOGXT010000799.1, on the reverse strand, counting down.
CGCGGATCTCCCGGCCGGCGTGCATGGCGTAGACCTTGTCGACGCCTTCGTGCCGGGTGGCGATCGCCTCGAGCTCGTGCAGCCGCTTCACGTAGTGCTCGAGCGACTCGCCGCGTGCCCCCGGCCGGGCGCCGGACAGAGCGTCGACGATCTGCACGATCACCGCCTCCACGGTCTGCAGCTCGACCTCGTTGTGGTGTGCCTCCATCGCGTGCGCGACCGCCTCGGACTCCTTGTAGCGCCGGGCCAGGTCGCCGCCCACGAGCGCGTGGGGACCCTCCGTCTCGTGCGAGACCGCCTTGCCGATGTCGTGGAGCAGCGCGGCGCGCGCGGCCACGCGCGGGTCGGCGCCCAGCTCCGAGGCGAGCATCGCCGCCAGCCGCGCGCACTCGATCGAGTGGTGCAGGACGTTCTGGCCGTAGCTCGTCCGGAAGCGGAGCTTCCCGAGCAGCTTCACGAGCTCGGGGTGGACCGAGCCGACGTTGGCCTCGAAGACCGCCTGCTCCCCCACGTCGACCACGTGCTGGTCGATCTCCGACTTCGCCTGGTGGAAGGCCTCCTCGATGCGCGCCGGGTGGATGCGGCCGTCCTGGAGCAGCCTCTCGAGCGTGAGACGCGCGATCTCACGGCGCACCCCGTCGAAGCCGGACAGCAGCACCGCGCCGGGCGTGTCGTCGATGATGAAGTCGATCCCGGTGAGCGTTTCGAGGGCGCGGATGTTGCGGCCCTCGCGGCCGATGATGCGGCCCTTCAGCTCGTCCGACTTGAGCTCCACGACCGACACGGTCGTCTCGACGGCGTGGCTCGAGGCCACGCGCTGCATCACGGCGGCGAGGATGCTGCGGGAGCGACGGTCGGCGTCGTGGCGGGTCTCCTCCTCGACCTGGCGGATCAGCCGGGCGCTTTCGTGTCGCAGCTCGTCCTCCAGCTCGCGCATCATGACCTGCTTGGCCTGGCCGGCGCTGAGGCCGGCCACGCGCTCGAGCTCACGGATTTGATCGCGCTTGGCGGCCTTCAGCTCATCGCGGGCGTGCTCCAGGTTGCGCTGGCGATCGTCGAGCGAGCGCTCGCGCTCGTCCAGACGCTGACCGTGGAGCTCGAGCGAGCTCTCCTTGGACCGCAGGCGCTCTTCGAGGCGCGCGAGCTCCGAACGGCGGGCCCGCAGCTCGTCGTCGATCTCCGCGCTGCTCTTGGGGGTGGCGGCGGCCGGGGCGCCGGCCGTCGCGTCACGCCGCTCGGGTG
>JBOGXT010000798.1:0-1553 GCA_050694635.1 Thermoleophilaceae bacterium | reverse complement strand
CTCGTGGGGAGGCGGGTCGCCGAGGCCTGCGGGGCCGGTGGGGGTTCCGGTCCCCGGGCGCTGAGGAGGCAGGGGGAACCGGCCTCCCTGACCGCCGTTCTTTTCCCTCCGGCGGCCGTGCAGCGGGGGTCGCTGCGGCAGGAACGCTATCGAGGCGGGATTGCGTCGCCGTGACGGGAGTGCAACGGGCCGATGAACAGTTCGTCGCCCCGCGCTCGACGGATCCGTCGCACCCCGGCGGTAACGTGAACGGTGGCAATGGCCTCCAATCCTCGCTTCGTAGGTCCGAGCCCCTTCGCCCGGCTCGCCGCCGCGCACGCGGCCAGCATGTGCGGCGACGCCTGCCTCACGGTGTCGCTGGCCGGGTCGTTGTTCTTCACCTCGCCTACCAGTGCCGCTCGCGGGAGCGTGCTCCTGTACCTCGCCCTCACCATGGCGCCCTTCGCGCTGATTGCACCGGTCGTCGGCCCCGCGCTCGATCGGAGCCGCGGCGGTCGCCGCATGATGGTCTTCCTCGGCTGCGCCGGCCGTGCCCTCCTCTGCGTCTTCATGGCGCGCCACCTGAAGGAGTACCTGCTCTACCCCGAGGCCTTCGGCGTGCTGGTGCTGGCCAAGGCCCACTCGGTCGCGAAGAGCTCGCTGGTGCCGACCCTGGTGCGGGGCGAGGGCGAGCTGGTCGAGGCAAACTCGAGGCTGGCGCTGATCAGCGTGATCGCCGCACTGGTGGGCGGGCTGCCCGCCGCCGGCGTCTCCAAGCTCTTCGGTTCGGAGTACGCCCTGATCCTCGCGGCGGCGATGTTCGTGATCGGGGCGGTCCTCGCGGTGAAGATCCCTCGCGCCGAGCCCGACGCCGCGCCCGAGACCGCTCTGGAGCGCGAGGAGCTGCACGCGCCGAGCGTCCTGCTCGCCGGCACGGCCATGGGCGTGCTGCGCTTCGCGGTCGGTTTCCTCACGTTCTTCGTCGCCTTCCAGCTCAAGGACTCGGTCTTCTCCCTCGGCCTCGCGATTGCCGCGAGCGGGGTCGGGGGCTTCCTCGGCGTCGTCCTCGCGCCCCCGCTGCGCCGACACGTGAGGGAGGAGATCATCCTGGCCGGGTCGCTCGTCGTGCCGGCGGTCGTCGCGCTGTTCTCAGCGCGCTCCGGCGGGCGCTGGGCGTTCGCGGCGGCGGGGTTGGGCGTCGCCCTCGGCGCCGCGGCGGGGCGGGTCGGCTTCGATAGCCTGCTCCAGCGCGACGCCCCCGACGCCATGCGCGGCCGGTCGTTCGCCCGCTTCGAGACCCGGTTCCAGCTCATCTGGGTAATGGGCGGTCTGCTCGGGCTCATCCCGATCTCGGCCCGGCTGGGCCTGTTCGCGCTGGCGATCGCGCTCGGCTTCGCGGGCCTGTCCTACCTGGGGGGGATGCGGACCGCCGCCGAACGCGTGGCGCGGCGGCGCCGGCGGGCCGAACGCACCCGGGCTGCGGTCCGGGAGCGGCTACGCGAGGGATTCGAGCGCGTGCGACGCCGCTCGCGGCCTCGCCTTCGCCCCGCCGCTCGCCCCGAGCGCCCGTCCCC
>JBOGXT010000797.1:0-5740 GCA_050694635.1 Thermoleophilaceae bacterium | reverse complement strand
GTACGCGCTGCCGGCCGGCTGCACGCCGCTGGTGCGGGCGCCGCGGCTCGCGGAGCGGCTCGGGCTGCGCGACGTTTGGGTCAAGAACGACGCCGCGAACCCGACCCATTCGTTCAAGGACCGCGTGGTGTCGGTGGCCCTCGCCAAGGCGCGCGAGCTCGGGTACCAGACCGTGGCCTGCGCCTCGACCGGCAACCTGGCCAACGCCGTCGCCGCCCACGCCGCCGCCGCCGGGCTCGAGTCCTACGTGTTCATCCCGGCCGACCTCGAGGAGCAGAAGATCCTCGCCACGGGCGTGTACGGCACGAAGCTCGTCACGGTGCGCGGCAACTACGACGACGTCAACCGGCTCTGCACCGAGCTGTCCGCCGAGCGCGAGTGGGCGTTCGTGAACGTGAACGTGCGGCCCTACTACGCCGAGGGCTCCAAGACGCTCGCGTACGAGATCGCCGAGGGGCTCGGGTTCGAGCTGCCCGACCGCGTGGTGGCCCCGATCGCCTCGGGCTCGCTGTTCACCAAGATCGCGCGCGGCTTCGAAGAGTGGCGCGAGGTCGGCCTCCTGCGCGGCGACGCCCCCGCGATGAACGGCGCCCAGGCGGAGGGCTGCTCGCCCGTCGCGCGCGCGTACGAGTCCGGCTGGGAGGTCTGCAAGCCGGTCAAGCCGGACACGATCGCCAAGTCGCTCGCCATCGGCAACCCGGCCGACGGGCCCTACGCGCTCGAGCTCGCGCGCCGCAGCGGCGGCTCGGTCGACGCGGTGAGCGACGACGAGGTGCGCGCCGGCATCCGGCTGCTCGCCGAGACCACCGGCATATTCACCGAGACCGCCGGCGGGGTCACCACGGCCACCCTCGCCAAGCTCGCCGAGCGCGGCGACATCGACCCCGGCGAGCGGGTCGTGCTCGTGATCACGGGGGAGGGGCTGAAGACGCTGGACGCCGTGCGCGGCAGCTTCGAGGTGCACGAGATCGAGCCCAAGGTCGAGTCGTTCGAGGCCGGTGTCCCGGTGGCTGCGGCTCTGTAGTCTGTCCGTCCGCATGGCGGTCACGGTCAAGATCCCGACCCAGTTGCGCAGCGTCACCGGCGGCGAGGGCGAGACCAGCGTCGAGGGCGCCACGACCGTCGGCGAGGTACTCGACGGGCTCTACGACCGCTTCGACGGGCTGCGCGACCGCATCGCCGAGGACGGCGACCTACGGCGCTTCGTGAACGTCTACGTGGGCGGGGAGGACATCCGCTTCCTCGACGGCCTCGACACCTCGGTCGAGGACGGTGACGAGGTCACGATCCTGCCGGCCGTCGCGGGCGGCTGAACGTACTCGTCACAGGGGCGCAGGGCTTCATCGGCTCCCGGCTGGCGGAGCGCCTCCTCGACGAGGGCCGGGGCGTCGTGGCGCTGCGGCGCGACGTGGAGCCGGGGTCGCGCTTCCGTGGCGAGGGCATCGAGGAGCGCTGCACGCTCGCGCTCGCCGATCTGAGCGATTACGACGGGCTGGTCAGGGTGCTCAACGAGCACGAGGTGGCGGAGGTCTTCCACCTGGGCGCGCAGACGATCGTCGGGACGGCCAGCCGCTCCCCGCTCGGCACCTGGGAGGCGAACGTGCGCGGCACGTGGTGCCTGCTCGAGGCGTGCCGCACGCTCGGGAGCGTCCGGCGCGTGATCGTGGCCTCCTCCGACAAGGCTTACGGCAGCCATGAGGAGTTGCCCTACCGCGAGGACTTCGCGCTCGTGCCGCGCCACCCCTATGACGTCTCGAAGGCCTGCGCCGACCTGATCGCCCGCTGCTACGCGTACGACTACGGCATGCGCGTGGCGGTCACGCGGTTCGCGAACGTGTACGGCCCGGGCGACCTGAACTGGTCGCGGATCGTCCCGGACACGGCGCGGGCGCTGGCGCGCGGCCAGCGGCCCGTGATCCGCTCGGACGGCACCCCGGAGCGCGACTACCTCTACGTCGAGGACGCCGTGGACGCCTACCTGGCGATCGCGGCCTCGCTCGACCGGCCGGCGCTGAGCGGCCGGGCCTGGAACGCGGGCTGGGGGAGGCCGGTCTCCGTGCTGGACCTGGTGCGCACGCTGATCTCGGTGGCGGGCCGCTCGGTCGAGCCGGACATCCGCGGCAAGGGCACGCCGCCGGGCGAGATCGGGCGTCAGTACCTCGACGCGACGGCGCTCCGCGAGGAGCTGGGCTGGGAGCCGCGCTGGGACCTCGAGCGGGGGCTGCGGGCGAGCTGGGAGTGGTACGAGCGTCGCCTGAGCGGGTGACCGCCCGGCTGTCGAAGCGCGGCCGCCGATCTTTCGACAGGCGTACATAGCGGAAACGCCTGCATAGGGCGACAATGCCGGCGTGGCGAAGACCCCCAACGTCAAGCGCTACGCCCTCGTGCTCAACGACAGCGACAACGGGACGCGCCGCTTTCACCTGGCGCGGGTGGAATCCGCCCGGCCGCTGCCGCAAGCGTCGCGGCTCGAGCGGATGGAGGAGATCGCGGCGCGCGAGCACCGGCGCGGGAAGGATGTGACCCCTTAGCTTAGGCGGCGTCGTACGCCGGCTCCGCATGCGCCGGAGCCTCGGCCTCCTTGCCGGACCGCAGCACCACGAGCGCCACGACGATCGCCACCACGGTCAGCGCCGCACCCACCAGGTACGCCAGGTGATACCCGCCGTTGAGCGCGGCCGCCACCGCCTCGCCGTCCCCCCGCAGGCCCTCGGTGCGCGAGGTCGCCAGCGTGGCCAGCACCGCCAGTCCCACCGCGCCGCCCACCTGCACGGTCGTGTTGACCAGGCCCGACGCGAGACCGGCGTCGCTCGGGGTGGCCCCCGACATCGCCAGCGTCATCAGGGCCGGGAATGCCAGGCCGGCGCCCGCGCCGAGCAGAAGCATCACGGGCGCGAGGTCGGTCACGTAGGTCGCGTCCACCGGCGCACGGGAGAAGAGCACGAGGCCCGCGGCCGCGGAGCTCAGTCCGGCCACGAGCGCGGCCTTTGGGCCGACGCCCATGATCAGCTTCTCCGCGTAGCCGAGCGACAGCGTGCCCATGACGATGCACGAGGGCAGGAACGCCAGGCCGACACCGAGCGGGGTGTAGCCCAGGATGCCCTGCATGTAGAGCGCGCCGAGGAAGAACATCCCGAAGAACCCGACGACCAGCAGGCCCATGACCACGTTCGCGGCGCTCACGTTGCGCGAGCGGAACAGCCGCAGCGGCATCAGGGGGTTCTCGATGCGCGCCTGGCGGGCGACGAACGCGGTCAGCAGGGCGATCGAGACGCCGCCGAGCCCGAGCGTCTGGGTGGAGCCCCACCCCTGCTCGCCGGCCTCGAGCAGCGAGTACACGCCCAGCATCAGCCCGGCGGTGAGGAGCAGCGCGCCGCGGACGTCGGCGCCCTTCCGGATGCCGATGCCCTCGCGGTGCTCGACCAGCCGCAGCGCGAGCGACGCGATCGCCACGCCGATCGGCACGTTGACGAAGAAGATCCAGTGCCAGTTGATCGCCTCGGTCAGCACGCCGCCGGCCAGCAGGCCGATCGACGCCCCGGCGGAGGCCACGAAGCTGTAGACGCCGATCGCCTTGGCCTGCTCCCGCGGCTCCGGGAACATCGTCACGATCATCCCGAGGATCACGGCCGAGGCGACGGCTCCGCCGGCGCCCTGCACGAAGCGCGCGCCGATCAGCACGCCCTGGCTCTGCGCGAGCGCGCAGATCAGCGAGGCGCCCGTGAACACCGCCAGGCCGGCGAGGAACACGCGGCGCTGGCCGATCAGGTCGCCGAGCCGTCCGGCCAGCAGCAGCAGGCCGCCGAACGCGATCAGGTAGGCGTTCACGACCCAGGCAAGGCCGCTCTGCGAGAAGCCCAGGTCGTCCTGGATCGATGGCAGCGCGACGTTCACGATCGTGGCATCCAGCACGATCATCAGCATGCCGCCGCACAGCACGTAGAGCGCCAGCCAGCGCGTTGCGTCGTTCGTCGTATCGGTAGTCATGGTCGTAGGACCACCCGACTGCCGAAAACTCATCGCCTCGCCCACTCTTCCTTGTGAATCCGCTTGGCGGCCTCGTATTCGTCGAGCGCCTGCGGGGAGTTGACGTCCCCGAGCGTGGGGTGCCAGGGCACCAGCTCCTGGGCCGCCTCCACGCCGAAGTGCTTGGCGAGCACGGCGCCGATGCCCTTGACCTTCATCTCTCCGAAGCCGGGAAGTCCCATCAGGTTCGCGCGCAGCTCGTCGGTGTCCGCGGCGTCGGTCCACACGCGGGCGGCGTCTCCGTCGTAGCGGTCGCGTAAATGCACCGCCAGCTCGTGGATGCGCTTGGCCATCACCTTCGGGTAGCGGTGGATCGGCGGGCGGGCCATGAACACGGGCTCGAGGTCGGCGGAGGCCAGCGTGTCGGCGTCGATCGCGCCGAGCCGCTCCTTGAGCGCCAGCGGCCCCTCGAACGCCTTGCGCACCGTGATCCGCTGGTCGAGCGCGAAGCCGACCAGCAGCGCCATCGGGTCGGAGGCGAGCAGGGCGTTGGCCTCGTCTGAGTCCGTGAAGTAGAGCCGGTTCATCGCTTCTGCTGCCAGAACGCTATCTCCCCCCCGGCCGGGGTCGTGACCACGCTGCGCCAGCCCGCCGGGCCCTCGCGCGGTCCCAGCAGCACCGAGCCGCCGAGCCGGCGGGCCCGCTCGGTGGCCGCGCCGATCCGGTCGACCTCCACGTAGGGCAGCCACAGCGGTCGCTCGGTGCCGCACTCGACGATCCCGCCGCCGAGCGGGCCGCCCATCTCGAGCGCCTCGTAGGTGCCCTCGCGCGCGTGGATCTGCTCCGCGCGCCACCCGCACAGCTGCGCGTAGAAGGCGCGGGCGCGCGGCAGATCGCCGGTGTGCAGCTCAAGATGGACCACCGGATTGGATGTGGGTTGACTCATCGTCGTGGCCCATAGACCCGGCCGGGTCCCGAAACTCATCGCGGCCGGTGAGAACCGTCGCCCGAGGGGTCTAACCTGGCGGGCGATGGCCACCCGATCCACAGGCGCGACGACGCATGAGAAAGAGCTGCTCGAGGCGGCTCGCGATGGCGACGAGAACGCCTTCGGGCGCCTCGTGGAGCCCTACCACGCCGAGCTGCACGCCCACTGCTACCGCATGGTCGGCTCGGTCCACGACGCCGAGGACGCCCTCCAGGAGGCCATGCTGCGCGCCTGGCGGGCGCTCGGCAAGTTCGAGGGCCGAAGCTCGCTGCGCTCCTGGCTCTACACGATCGCCACGAACACCTGCCTGAACCTGATCGCGCGCCGGCCCAAGCGCGTGCTCCCGCTGGACTACGGGCCGTCCTTCGATCCCCACGACCAGGGGATCGGCATGCCCCCGATCGAGGCGACCTGGGTGGAGCCCTACCCGGACCAGGGGCTGGGCCTCGAGGACGGCTACGCCGCACCCGAGGCCCGCTACGAGCTGCGCGAGAGCGTCGAGCTGGCGTTCGTCGCGGCGCTCCAGCACCTCCCCGCCAACCAGCGCGCCGCCCTGATCCTCCGCGAGGTGCTCGGCTTCTCGGCCCAGGAGACGGCCGACTCGCTCGACACCAGCGTCGCATCGGTGAACAGCGCGCTCCAGCGGGCCCGCAAGACGGTGGACGACAAGCTCCCCGATCAGAGCCAGCAGGCCACGCTGCGGGCGATCGGCGACGACGGCATCCGCGACGTCGTCGAGGGCTACATGGAGGCGATGCGCGAGGGCGACGTCGACAAGGTCGTGTC
>JBOGXT010000796.1:0-2559 GCA_050694635.1 Thermoleophilaceae bacterium | reverse complement strand
ACGATCCACTGCTCGGTCACGCCCGCTCCGGCGGCGACCGTCTCGTTGGTCACCACGTTGTCCGGCACGGCCATCGCCACGGAGGCGAGGGTGGCCGCGCGGGGGCGGCGGGCCTCCCACGACGGCTCGACCGCCGCGGGGCGGTCCAGGAGCTGTCCGCCGCGGCTATGCACCGGCGGCCTCCAGGTCGAGCGGGGCCTCGGCCTCGACGCCGTCGAGCGACTTGCGCACGAGGTTGGTGAGCACGTGGCCGGGACCGGTCTCCACGTAGCGCGTGGCGCCCAGGTCGCGCAGCGCGCTCATGACGTCCATCCAGCGCACCGGATGGGTGATCGCCATGACGAGCTGCTCGCGCACGTCCTGGAAAGGCGCGGCGGTGACGCAGGAGAGCACGGGCACGCTCGGCTCGCGCACCTCGACGCGCTCGGCGAGCTGCCGGAAGGGCTCGACCGCGGGCTCCATCTGCGGCGAGTGGAACGCGCCGGCCACCGGCAGCCGCTTGGCGCGCACCTTCTGCTCGCGCAGCAGGCGCTCGACCTCGTCGAGGGCCGCCAGGGCGCCGGACAGCACGAGCTGGTCGGGCGCGTTGTCGTTGGCGATCGACACGCCGGTGTCGGCGGCGATCTGTTCGACGGGGGCGCGGTCGCGCGCCCGGACGGCGAGCATTCCGCCGTCGCTTGTGTGCTCGGCGGCCTCCTGCATGAGCCGTCCGCGACCGGCCACCAGCCGCAGGCCGTCCTCGGCGTCGAGCGCGCCGGCGGCCACCAGCGCCGAGATCTCGCCCAGCGAGTGGCCCGCCATCAGAGCGGGCTCGTAGCGGTCCCTCAGGACGTCGTAGCCGGCCAGCGCAGCGCAGAAGATCGCCGGCTGGGCCCAGCGGGTGCCGTCCCCGGCGCGCTCGAAGAGGTCGTCCGAGACCTCCCCGAAGGCGAGCTCGAGCAGGTCGGGCCGGTGGCGCTCGACCTGATCGCGCATGTCCGCGGTCTGGCTCCCCTGGCCGGGGAAGAGCATGGCGAGATGTCCGGAGCGAGCCATGTATTGACACTTTCGCGTTACAGGGCCAAAGGTCACACCGTGCAAGCTGCTTCCCCCCGGTCGGGGGGTAGGCGCCACCCTAAGCGGCGGCACGCGCGCCCTCTGGCGCGGAATCCAGCTCCCCGCTGCGGGCCGCCTCGGCGTGCTCCGGGCTCTCGCTGGCTCTTGGCGAGGCACGTTGCGGAATCATGGTTCCGGTTTCAACGGCGCCGGGATACACTTGCTTGCATGGCCGTCGTTCAGGGGGAGCGTGCGATGCGGGCCGACGCCCGCCGCAATCGCGAGCGCGTCCTCGCCGCCGCGCACGAGGTCTTCTCGGAGGAGGGCGCCGGAGTGCAGATCGAGGCCATCGCGCGGCGTGCCGGCTTGGGCGTGGGCACTCTGTACCGGCACTTCCCCACCAAGGAGGCGCTGATCCGCGAGCTTGGGCGCCATCTGGCCGCGGAGTGCGCCGAGGACGCCGCCGCGGCCCTCGAGATGGAGGATCCCTGGGGCAGCGTCGTATGGCTGGTGCACCGAAACGCCGAGGGGATGGCGCGCGACGCCGGCCTGCGCGAGACGTTCGCGTCGGTGCGGCTGAAGGACGACTGCCCGTTCGAGGCGGCTCTCCTCGAGGGCGGCGTGGGAGCGCTGCTCGCGCGCGCGCAGGGGGCGGGCGTCGTGCGAAAGGACCTCGACGTCGACGACTTCGGGGCGCTCATGTGCGGGCTGTCGGCGACGATCGAGCGCGGCGTGGACCCGGCCCGCTACGCGGACCTCCTCCTCGACGCCCTGAGGCCGACCTAGACCGTAAGGCCGAGCCGCTCCGCGCGCTGCACCGCCTCGGCGCGGTTGCGCACGTTCAGCTTGCGGTAGAGCGCGCTGGTGTGCTCCTTGACCGTGTGCGGCGAGAGGAACAGGCGCTGCGCGATCTCCTTGTTGGTGGCGCCGGACGCCATCAGAGAGAGGACCTCGCGCTCGCGGTCCGAGAGCGGCGCCGCGGGCTGCTCTGCCCGGGGAGCGAAGACCGTCATGCCCTTCCCCACCATGCGCACGGCCATCGCCACGTCGTGCGCCGACCAGTCCTTCGACACGAACCCCGACGCCCCCGCCGCCTTGGCGGCCTGCGGCGAGATCCAGCCGGCGCCGGAGATCAGCAGTACGCGCGTGCGGGGCGAGTCCCGGCGGATGGCCTCGCACAGCTCGGCGCCCGACTCCTCGCCGAGGAACAGGTCCACGAGCGCCACGTGCGGCTCGTAGCGCCGCACCAGGTCGAGCGCCTCCTCCGCGCGCGACGCGGTCAGGCAGCGCTCGACCCAGGGCTGCTCCGTCAGCAGCAGGCGAAAGCCCCAGTGGACCACGTCGTGGTCGTCCACGACGAGAACGCGCAGGTTGCGCTCCGGGGTCACTCGAGCTCCTCCTCGCCGAGCGGCACCACCAGCCGCACGCGCCACTCGGAGCTGTCCGCCCCCTCGGGGCCGAACTCGACCAGCGCGCCGCGTCCGAGCGCTTCGGCGGCGGCCAGCCGCAGTCCCATGCCCGTGC
>JBOGXT010000795.1:0-11250 GCA_050694635.1 Thermoleophilaceae bacterium | reverse complement strand
CGTCACGCCCTCGTGCGCGGCGGCGCGCATCGCCAGCTCGTAGCCGGCGAGGCGCTCGGCGCCGGTCTCCACGTCGCGGCGGCCACCGACGAAGACGATCCGCTCGTGCCCCTCGTCGAGCAGCAGCTGGGTGGCGGTGCGCGTCGCCCGGACGTTGTCGGCCAGCACGGCGTCCACGCGCTCGTCGGCGACCTCGCGGTCGAACGCGACCACGGGGATCCGCAGGTCCAGGAGCGCGCTGATCTGCGTGCCGCGTGGATCCGACGGCGAAATCATCACGCCGGCCACCCGCTCGTCGATCAGAGCCTCGAGGTACGCGCTCTGCTTCTCCGCCCGCTCGTCGGTGTTGCAGACGAGCACGCGGTAGCCGAGATCGAAGGCGGTGTCCTCGGCGGCGCGCACCATCTCGCTGAAGTGCGGGTTCTCGATGTCCGGCACCACGACGCCGATCGTCGCGGTGCGCTGCTTGCGCAGGTTGCGCGCGAGCCGGTTCGGGCGGTAGTCCAGCTCGGCGATCGCGCTCAGGACGCGCGTGCGGTATTCCTCGCCGACGCGCGGGTCGCCGTTTAGGACGCGCGACACCGTGGCCGGCGAAACGAGCGCGTGCTGGGCGACCTGTGCCAGCGTGGGCGTCCGCTCCTTGAGAAATGCATTTCCAGCCACGGCGGTCAGCCTATCCCCTAGTCGCGAGAGGTGTCAAACACGTTCCGCGCTGTTGAGGTCGTCCGCCTTACGGCACGGCGATGCAGGAATAGGGCCGCCTTCGGTTTGGGATATCCATTTCTGGAGAAATCGATATTTACGGCCTTTCGGCCGCGTGGGTTCGACAGCTGGACAAGGGAGAGATGAGCGCAGAGGAGCAGAGTCGTGACGAGGTCACGACGCGAATCGACCGGCAGCGGTTCCCGAGCCGCTTCACCGATCCCGACTCGGCCGGGGCCGGGGTGACGCGGATGACGATCGAGCTGGTGGGGCGGTGACCGACTCGGCTCCGGTCATCGAGCTCGAGGGCGTCACCAAGACGTTCGCCGGGGTGACCGCGCTCGACTCGGTCGACCTGGAGCTGGTCGGCGGCGAGGTGCACGCCCTGGTGGGAGAGAACGGGGCCGGCAAGAGCACTCTGGTCAAGACCTTGGCGGGTGTGCACGTACCCGACCGCGGCACGCTCCGCGTGAGCGGGACGGAGACCACCCTGCGCAGTCCGGGCGTCGCGCGCAGGCTCGGCATCGCCGTGATCTACCAGCAGCCGGCTCTGTTCTTCGACCTCGACATCGCGGAGAACGTGTTCATGGGGCGACATCCGACCGGCGGCGGTCGTCGGGTGCTGTGGTCGAAGCTGTACCGGGAGGTGCAGTCGGTCATCGACGGGCTGGGCGTCCGGCTGAGCGCCCGTGCACCGGTCAAGGGTCTGTCCGTCGCCGATCAGCAGCTGGTGGAGATCGCCCGCGCGCTCTCCCTCGACGCGCGCGTGCTGATCATGGACGAGCCGACCGCTGCGCTGTCGAGCCAGGAGGTCGAGCAGCTGTTCGGCATCGTCCGGCGTCTGCGCGACGAGGGCGTGGCCATCCTGTTCGTGAGCCACCAGCTCGAGGAGGTCTTCGCACTGGCCGACCAGATCTCGGTGCTGCGCGACGGTCACCACGTGGTAACCGCTCCGACGGCCGAGCTGTCGATCGAGGACGTCATCCGAGCGATGGTCGGCCGCGAGCTCGACGCCCTGTTCCCCAAGGAGGCGGCGGAGATTGGGGAGACCGTGCTGGAGCTGGACAACCTCTCCAGGGCGGGCGCCTTCGAGGGTGTCAGCCTCGAGCTGCGGCGCGGCGAGATCCTCGGCCTCGCGGGGCTAGTGGGCGCCGGGCGGACGGAGCTCGCCCGCGCCCTCTTTGGGGTCGACCGAACGGACGCGGGGGAGGTCCGCGTCGGGGGACGGCCGGTCAGGATCCACTCGCCGGCTCAGGCCATGGAGCAGGGCATCGCCTATGTGCCCGAGGACCGCCACGAGTACGGTCTGGTGCTGGAGTTCTCGATCGAGGCAAACGAAACGCTTCCGGTCCTGCGTCGTCTCAGCCGGTTCGGGCTTCTCGATCGGGCGCGCGAAGGAGAGCTGGCTGCCGAGTACTCCAAGCGGCTCGACGTGCGCGCGAGCGGCCTCGACCAGCTCGCGGCCACCCTGTCGGGCGGCAACCAGCAGAAGGTCGTGCTGGCCAAGTGGCTCGCCACCGGGCCGCGGGTCCTGATCCTGGACGAGCCCACGCAAGGGATCGACGTTGGGACGAAGGCAGAGGTCCACCGAATCGTCTCGCGGCTCGCGGCCGACGGGATGGCGATCATCCTGATCTCGAGTGACCTCCCGGAGGTCCTGGCCATGGCCGACCGGATCCTCGTGATGCGCGAGGGGCGGGCCGTGGGTAGCTTCGACCGCGGTACCGACCAGGAGACGATCATGCGGGCCGCGACCGGGCAGGTCGAGCGTGCCGCCTGAGCGGGCCGAGACACTCCGGCGCGGCGCCCTGGGCGGAGTCGCGGCGCGGGTGCACGAGACCGGACTGCTGGCCGCGCTCGGCCTGGTGGTGGTAGTCGTCGCCGTGCAGGAGCCGCGCTTCCTCACCGCCGGCAACATCGAGGACATTCTGCTCTCCGTGGCGATCCTGGCGATCGTCGCGGTCGGGCAGACGCTCGTGGTGCTGACTCGCAATATCGATCTGTCGGTCGGCTCGATGGTCGGTCTGAGCGCGTTCGTAGCGGGCGACCTCCTACGTCGCAACCCGGGCATCAGCGTGGTGGCCGTAGTCGCCCTCGTGTGCCTCCTGGGACTCGCGATGGGCGCCTTCAACGGGGCGCTCGTGACCGTCGGACGAGTACCGGCGATCGTGGCCACGCTGGGCACGCTGTACGTCTTCCGCGGAGTCTTGTTCGCGATCGGCGGCAGCACGGAGATCACCGCGGCCGACCTGCCGCGAGGCTTCACCGACATCGCGACCGCCCGGGTGGCGGGCGTCCCGGTGCTGATCATCGTGACCCTGGCGATCGTCGCCGTCTTCGCCTACCTCCTGCGCTTCACGCGGTGGGGCCGTCAGCTCTACGCGATCGGCAGCAACCAAGAGGCCGCCCGCCTATCCGGGATCCGAAGCGGCCGCGCCGTCTTCGGCGCGTTCCTGATTCTGGGGCTGCTGTGCGGGCTCGCCGGGGTGCTGTGGAGCGCGCGCTTCGCCGGCGCGAGCGCGCGGACCGCCACCGGGTTCGAGCTGCAGGTGATCGCCGCCGTCGTCGTGGGCGGCGTCAACGTCTTCGGCGGCTCGGGGACCGTCGTCGGGGCCGCGCTGGGCGCGCTGTTCCTGGGCACGGTGCAGAACGGGCTGCTGCTCCTGCGGGTGTCGTCGTTCTGGCTGCAGGCGGTCTACGGCGTGGTCATCCTGATCGCGGTCACCGTCGACGCGCTGCTGAGCCGGCGCCTCGAGCGCGCCCGTGCCCCGGGCAGGAGTCCGCCATGAGGGAGAAGCTAGTTGCCCTGGCGCGCTGGGAGGCGCTGCTCGCGGCCCTTCTCGCGCTGACGCTCTGGCTCGGCTTCCTGCTCGTGCCCGGGTTCTGGTCGGGGAGCAACTTCTCGCTCGCCACCGCCGAGATCATGGAGGTGGCGATCATGGCCCTCGCCGTGGCGCTGGTCGTGATCACGGGGGAGATCGACATCTCCATCGCGTCGGTGCTCGGGCTGGCCAGCGTCCTCCTTGGCGAGCTGTTCCGCTCGGGCTTCCCGCTCGGTCCGGCGATCGCCCTGGTCCTGGTGGTGGGCGCGGCCGCGGGTCTCGTCAACGGGCTGCTCGTGACGAAGCTCGGGCTGCCCTCCCTGGTCGTCACCCTCGGCACGCTCGCCCTCTACCGCGGCCTCTGCTACGTGATCCTCGGTGACCAGCAGGTCTCGAACTGGCCCACGACATTCACGGACTTCGGCTTCAGCACGGTGCCGGGGACGATCATCCCCTGGCCGGTGGTGGTCTTCGTCGTTCTCGCGATCGCCCTCGGGGTCGTGCTGCACCGGAGCTGGGTGGGACGGGTGATCTACGCGATCGGCAACAACGAGGCCGCGGCGCGCTTCTCGGGTATCCGGGTGGACAGGGTGAAGCTCGCGCTGTTCGTCCTGTCCGGTCTGCTGGCGGCGCTCGCGGGCGTCATCTACACGGCGAGGCTCTCGAGCGCCAGTCCGGACAACGGCATCGGGCTCGAGCTCGACGTCGTCGCCGCCGTACTGCTCGGCGGCGTCAGCATCTTCGGCGGGCGCGGCACGCTCGTGGGCGTCGCGCTGTCGCTCTTTCTGATCGGCGCCGTGAGCAACATCCTCGGGCTCAGAGACGTCAGCGGCGATGTCCAGAACATCGCCGTTGGCGCGCTGCTGATCGCCTCGGTCCTCGCGACGAACGCGTTTGGTCGCGCGCGCGAGGCCGGCGCGCGCCGCAGGGCCGGATCGGAGCCCGCCGCGAACGCGAGAGCCACACGATGAGCACAAGCTCGGAAAAGGAGGAACCGATGTCAGGCCAAGGAACACGGAGCAGGCGAGGCTGGAGTCGGCTCGCGCTGTTCGCGGCGCTCGTCGCCGCCGTCACGGCGCTCGCGGCTTGCGGGGCCGGTGACGATGAGGAAGCGGGTGGCAAGGAGCTCGACGTGGTCTTCCTGCCCAAGGCGATCAACATCCCCTACTTCGACGCGGCTCTGGACGGCGCGCGCGAGGCCGCCGGGGAGCTGAAGGGAGAGGTCAAGCAGGTCGGCCCGTCCGAGGGCACGGCCGCGGCGCAGATTCCCTTCATCAACAACGCGACGAGCCAGCAGGTGGGCGCGCTCGCGATCGCCGGCAACGACCCCAACGCGGTCGCCCCGGCGCTCAAACGCGCTCAGGAGAATGGCGTGAAGGTCGTCGCCTGGGACTCGGACGTCTCCCCCGACGCGCGCGCGGTGTTCGTCAACCAGGCGACCTCCGAGGCGATCGCCAAGGTCCAGCTCGAGAGCATCGCCAAGCAGATGGACTTCACGGGTGAGTTCGCGATCCTGTCGTCGTTCCCCACCGCGACGAACCAAAACACCTGGATCAAGATCATGCGGGCGGAGCTCGAGAAGCCGGAGTACGCCGACATGGAGCTGGTCAAGGTCGCCTATGGCGAGGAGGACGACCAGAAGAGCTTCACGGAGACGCAGGGGCTGCTGCGCGCCTATCCCAGCCTGAAGGGCATCATCTCGCCGATGACGATCGGGCCGCCCGCCGCCGCCAGGGCGCTCGAGTCCTCCGGCAAGGCCGGGAAGGTCGCCCTCAACGGGCTGGCGCTGCCGAACCCGATGCGCCAGTACGTCAAGAACGGCACCGTCAAGGAGTTCATGCTCTGGAACGTGCCCGACCTTGGCTACCTCGCCTACTACGCCGCGGCGGCCTATGTCAAGGGCGACATCACCGGCAAGGAGGGCGAGAAGCTCGAGGCCGGCAGGCTGGGCGAGAAGACGATCGGCAAGAACGGCGAGATCGTGCTCGGGCCGCCGCTCGTGTTCACCAAGGAGAACATTGACAAGTACAAGTTCTGATCGGTCCGTCCGGGCGGGCTAGCGTGCGGCGTTACCTCGCGATCGACCTCGGGGCCGAGAGCGGCCGCGGCGTCGTCGGCGACTTCGACGGCGAGCGCATCGCTCTTCGCACCTGTCACCGCTTCGCGAACGTGCCGGTGAGGCTGCCGGACGGCCTGCACTGGAACGCCGTGGGAATCTTCCAGTCCGTGGAGGAGGCACTCGGCCGCGCTCCGGGCGGCGTCGCGAGCGTCGGCGTCGACTCGTGGGCGGTCGACTTCGGCCTGATCGACGCCGACGGCGGCTTGCTCGGGACACCGTTCCACTACCGCGACGAGCGCACCGCGGCGGGCGTGGAGAAGGCGCTCTCGCGGGTGCCGGCGAGGGAGATCTACGAGGCGACCGGCATCCAGTTCATCCCGATCAACACCCTCTACCAGCTGCTGGCCATGGAGGGCTCGTCCGCGCTCGCGGCGGCGAAGACGCTCCTCATGATCCCGGACCTGATCGCCTACTGGCTGACGGGTGAGCGCGCCAGCGAGGTCACGGTGGCGAGCACGACCCAGCTGTACGACCCGCGGGCGGGCAGCTGGGCGCTCGAGTTGGCCGAGCGGCTCGGCGTTCCCACCGCGATCCTGCCCGAGCTTCGCGGCGCGGGCACCACGCTCGCGCCGCTGCGCCCGGACGTCGCGGAACGGGCAGCGCTCGGCTCGCCGCCGCGGGTCGTCACCGTCGCGGCCCACGACACGGCGTCCGCGGTCGCCGCCGTGCCCGCCGCCGGGGCCGATTTCGCCTACATCTCGAGCGGGACGTGGTCGCTCGTGGGCGTGGAGCTCGAGGCGCCGCTGATAGACGCCGCCGCCATGGAGGCCAACTTCAGCAACGAGCAGGGGCTCGCCGGCACCACGCGGTTCCTTCGCAACGTCATGGGGCTCTGGCTCGTGCAGGAGTGCCGGCGCGCGTGGGAGCGCGAAGGGCGCCGCTACGCGTACGACGACCTGGTCCGGCTCGCCGAGGAGGCCGAGCCAGGAGGGCCGCTGATCGACCCCGACGCGCCGGGGCTGCTGCGCCCCGGGGACATGCCCGAGCGGATCGCGGCGCTATGCGCTCGGGGTGGGCGCGAGCTGCGCGGCGACCCGGGCGCGCTCGTCCGCTGTGTGCTCGAGAGCCTGGCCTGCCAGTATCGGCTGGTCGTCGACCAGGCCGAGGCGCTCACAGGAAGGCGAGCCGACACCATCCACGTCGTCGGCGGCGGCGCGCGCAACGGGCTCCTTTGCCAGCTCACGGCGGACGTCTGCGGCCGGCCCGTGCTGGCGGGCCCTTTCGAAGCGACCGCGCTCGGGAACCTGATGGTGCAGGCCCTGGCCGACAGTGAGGTCTCGTCGCCGGCCGAGATCCGGGCGGTCGTGCGGCGCTCGAGCGAGATCCGGACCCACGAGCCGGGCGGCGATGGCCGCGGCGGCGAGATCTTTGCGCGCTTCCGCGAGCTCGTTGCGGACCAGCGGTCGAGCGCCGGCGTGGGGGTGCGCACCTGATGGCGGCAGCTGCCGACGAGCGGAGCTACGCGGTCGCGCGCGAGGCGCTCGAGGCGGCCGGCGTAGAGGTGGACCGGGTCATCGACCGGCTCCGCCGGCAACGGATTGAGACGCCGTCTTGGGCCTTCGGCGACTCGGGCACGCGCTTCGCGGTCTTCGAGGCGGCCGGCGCGCCGCGCTCCGCATACGAGCGCTTCGAAGACGCGGCCGAGGTGCACCGGCTGACGGGCGTCTGCCCCTCGGTTGCGATCCACGTCCCCTGGGACCGGGTTGACGATTACGGGGCCCTACGTGGCCACGCCGAGTCGCTCGGGCTCGAGATCGGCGCTGTCAACCCCAACCTCTTCCAGGACCCCGACTATCGGCTCGGAAGCCTCTGCCACCCCGACCCGGCGGTGCGCCAGCGCGCCACCGAGCACGTGCTCGAGTGCATCGAGGTCGCCTCGGCGGTTGGCTCGGACGCCCTCTCGCTGTGGCTCGCCGACGGCACCAACTACCCCGGGCAGGACTCCTTCGCTGAGCGCCACGAGCGCCTGGTCCGCTGCCTGGAGCAGGTCTACGCCGCCCTGCCGGAGCCGATGCGGCTGCTCGTCGAGTACAAGCTGTACGAGCCGGGCTTCTACCACACCGATCTCGCCGACTGGGGCGGCGCCCTGCTCGTTTGCCAGCACCTCGGCGAGCGTGCGCGGGTGCTGGTTGACCTCGGACACCACGCGCAGGGGACGAACATCGAGCAGATCGTCGCCCTGCTGCTCATCCACGGGCGCCTGGGCGGCTTTCACTTCAACGCCCGCAAGTACGGGGACGACGACCTCATCGTCGGCGCCGTCAACCCGTTCGAGCTGTTCCTCATCCTCTTCGAGCTGACCGACGCCGACGCGGAGGACGTCCGGCTCGGGCTGGACCAGTCGCACAACATCGAGCCGAAGATCGAGGCGTCGCTGATGAGCGTCGTGAACCTCCAGGAGGCGTACGCCCAATCGCTGCTGGTCGACCGGGCCGCGCTGGCTGAGGCCCGGCGCGTGGGCGACGTGCTCGCCGCGCACCGCCTCGTCTTGGACGCGTACCGGACGGACGTGCGGCCGCTATGCGCGCACGTGCGGCGCGAGCTGGGGGCTGCCGCCGACCCGGTGGCGGAGCACCGCGCGAGCGGCTACGCCGAGCGGGTCGCGCAGGCGCGGGCATGAGCGCGGTCGCGCCGCGCGCCGAGAATCGCTGGGACCCGAAGCGTGCGCGCGGGCTCGACGCGCTCGGTCAGCTCGCTTACCGGTCGAACCTGCTTGGCGCCGATCGCTCGGTCGCCAACTACGGGGGCGGCAACACCTCGGCGAAGCGGCGCGAGCGCGATCACACCGGGCGCGAGATCGAGGTGCTCTGGGTCAAGCCGTCCGGAAGCGACCTGGCCGACATCGAGGCCGACGAGTTCACCGGTCTGCGCCTCGACGAGATCCTCCCGTTGCTTCGTCGCGCGCAGATGAGCGACGCGGAGATGGTCGCGTATCTGGCTCGCTGCCAGCTCGATCCCGCGATGGCCCGCGCCTCGATCGAGACCCTGCTTCACGCCTTTACGCCGGCCCCTCACGTGGATCACACCCATCCGGACGCGATCGGCATGATCTGCTGCAGCGCGGACGGCGAGCGCCTGGCCGCCGACTGCTTCGGCGCGCAGGCGATCTGGATTCCCTACCTGCGGCCGGGCTTCGCGCTGTCGAAGCAGGTGGGCGAGGCCGTCCGAAACCGGCCGGGAGCGCGGTTGGTGCTGCTCGCCAAGCACGGCTTGGTGACCTGGGGAGACACGCCCGAGGGGTGCTACGCGGCGACGATCGACGTCATCAACCGCGCGGCGGAGTTCGTCTCAGAGCGCGCGGCCGGCGCGCGTCCGCTCGCTCCGGCGCCGTCCACCGGGATCTCAGAGGGAGGCGCGCGCGAACTGCTTGCCACCGCCCTTCCCGCGCTGCGCGGGCATCTGTCCGAGAACCGGCCGAAGATCCTGCGGGTCGACCGGTCGGAGGCGGCCCTCGAGCTTGTGAAGGCCGCGGCGGCGGAGGCGCTCACGCGGATCGGCGCGGCTTGCCCCGACCACCTCGTCCACACGAAGGTCCGGCCGCTGTGGGTGCGGCTAGACGCCGGGCGCGATCCGGCCACGCAGCTCGAGGCCAGGCTGCGCGAGGGGGTCGACGCCTACCGGCGAGACTACGAGGCCTACTTCGAGCGCAACCGTCACCACGGCGAGACGATCGACGATCCCGATCCGCGCGTGGTGCTGATCGAGGAGCTGGGCGTGGTGGTCGCCGGGCGCGACCTGAAGGCGGCCACGCTGGCGCGCGACCTCTACCGGCGGGCGATCGCCGTCATACGAGGGGCCGCGGCGCTCGACGAGTTCGTCTCGCTGACCGAAGAGGAGTCCTACGCGGTCGAGTACTGGCCGCTCGAGCGCTACAAGCTGACCCTTGCTCCGCCGCCCCGCGAGCTTGCAGGGCGGGTCGCGCTCGTCACCGGCGCCGCCGGCGGGATCGGCCGAGCGATTGTCGACGCGCTCGCGGCCGGAGGCGCCTGCGTGGTGGCCGCCGACATCGATGGCGAAGGAGCGTCGGAGGTCGCGACGGAGCTCGACGGGCGCGGCCTGGCCGTCGAGGTCGACGTCACCGACGAGGCGGCCGTGGCGGCCGCCTTCGAGGCCGCGACGCTCGCCTACGGCGGGGTCGACATCGTCGTCTCGAACGCCGGCCTCGCCTCGAGCGCGCCGATCGAGCGGACCGACGTCGAGCTCTGGGACCGCGACCAGGCCGTGCTGGCGAAGGGCTACTTCCTGGTCGCGCGCGAGGCGTTCCGGCTCATGACCCGCCAGGGCCGAGGCGGAAGCATCGTCTTCGTCGGCTCCAAGAACGCGCTGGCGCCGGGGCGGGGCGCGGTTGCCTACTCCTCGGCGAAGGCCGCCGAGCTGCACCTCGCCCGCTGCCTGGCGGAGGAGGGGGGCGAGCGCGGGATCCGGGTCAACACGGTCAACCCCGACGCCGTGCTGCGGGGCTCGCGAATCTGGGACTCCGACTGGCGCACCGCCAGGGCCGGCTCGCACGGGATCGCCCCGGACGCGCTCGAGGCCTACTACCGCGAGCGTACGGCGCTGAAGGTGAACATCCACCCCGAGGACGTGGCGGCCGCCGTTCTCCACTTCGCGTCTTCCGAGCGGTCGGCGAAGAGCACCGGCAACCTCCTAAACGTCGACGGCGGCATCGCGACCGCCTATCCGCGCTGACGATGAGCGCTCTTTCCACCCGCGTCCCCTCCCCCGGCTGACGCATGGCTCCCCTTCTGCTCGGGCTGGACATCGGGACCGCGAGCTCGAAGGGCGTGCTGGCGCGCCCGTCTGGCGAGGTCGTCGCCACGGCCGAGCGGGAGCACGAGCTGGCGGTGCCGCGCCCGGGTTGGGCCGAGCACGACGCGGAAACCGTCTGGTGGGGGGACCTCCTCGCGATCTGTGCCGAGCTCCTTCCGCAGTCCGAGGAGGAGATCGCCGCCGTCTGCGTCAGCGGGATCGGTCCCTGCCTGCTTCCGGTCGATGGCGACGGCCGTGCCCTTCGTCCGGCGATCCTGTACGGAATCGATACCCGCGCGACCGCTGAGATCGACGAGCTCAACCGGCGCTATGGCGCCGAGGCGATCCTCGCGCGCGGCGGGTCACCGCTGACGACCCAGGCCGTCGGCCCGAAGCTCCTGTGGCTCCGGCACAACGAGCCCGAGGTCTACTCGAACGCGCGGCGCTTCCTGATGGCGAGCTCGTTCGCAGTCGAGCGGCTGACCGGCGAGTATGTCCTCGATCACCACTCGGCGAGCCAGTGCGACCCGCTCTACGACCTCGCCGGCCGGCGCTTCGACGAGGAGTGGGCCGCCGAGATCGCCCCGGGCGTGCCGCTGCCGCGCCTCGCCTGGCCGGGCGACGTGGTGGGGGAGGTGACCGACGGGGCCGCCGCGGTGACGGGGCTGCCGGCGGGGATCCCGGTGCTGGCAGGCACGATCGACGCCTGGGCAGAGGCGTTCAGCGTCGGCGTGCACCGTCCCGGCGAGCTGATGCTGATGTACGGGTCGACGATGTTCATGATCCAGGGCGTCGACGGGCCGCGGCGCCACCCAGGCCTGTGGGCCACCGTCGGGGTGGAGCCAGGCTCCTACACGC
>JBOGXT010000794.1:0-2203 GCA_050694635.1 Thermoleophilaceae bacterium | reverse complement strand
CGTCAGGGCCTGAGCCGCGGAACCCGGCGTCCGTTGGGTGCCTTGCGGGAGGGCGCGGGCTGGCCCGCGCCGGACCGATCGGGTGCCTTGCGGGAGGGCGCGGGCTGGCCCGCGCCGGACCGATCGGGTTGTACGGGATCAGGTTGACCTTGAAGGCCGCGCGCGGCTCGAGCAGCGCCGCCAGCGCGAGCGCCTGCTCGTAGCGGTCGTTCACGCCGTCGAGCATCAGGTACTCCACGAACACCTGCCGCCGGCGGCGCTGGTGCCAGCGCAGGCAGGCGTCGAGCACGTCGCGCAGCGGGTAGCGCTCGTTGACCGGCATCAGCTCCGAGCGAAGGGCGTCGTCGGCGGCGTGCAGCGAGAGCGCCAGCCGCACCGGCGGACCCTCCCGCGTCATCCGCTCGATCCCTGGGAGCCAGCCCACGGTGGAGATCGCCGCGTTGGAGCCCGCGATACCCACCTCCGGCAGCCGCTCGCAGGCGGCGAGCACCGCGTCGAGGTTCATGAGCGGCTCGCCCATGCCCATGAACACCGCGTGGTTCACGGGTACCTTTCGCCGGAAGTGGAGCGCCTGGTCGACGATCTCGGAGGCGGTGAGGTTGCGCCCGAAGCGCATCCGTCCCGTGGCGCAGAAGGTGCAGGTCAGCGGGCAGCCCGACTGGCTCGACAGGCAGAGCGAGCGACGTCCGTCGCGGTAGCGCATCAGCACGGCCTCGACCGGCCGGCCGTCGCCCGTCTCGAACAGCGCCTTCTCGGTGCCGTCGCGGGCGAGCGCCTCGTGCCGCAGGCTCAGGGTGGAATAGGGGACCTCGCCGGCCAGCGCCTCGCGCAGCCCGCGCGGCAGGTTGGTCATCTCCTCGTAGGAGGCGGCGCCGCGCGCGGCCCATTGCCACACCTGGCGTGTTCGGTAACCCGGCTCGCCGCGGGAGCGCAGCCGCTCGCTCAATAGCACAAGATCCACGGAACGAAGTTTGGCCAAAGGTCCTGCATACGACCCCCGAGGGGCCTTACAACCTTGACAGTGCCACATCCACCGCGCGACACCGCCTCGATCTCGGACGACCCGCTGCTGGGCGCGGTCCTCGACGCCGCCGCCTCGCTCATCGTCGTCGTCGACGCGCAGGGCGGGCTGCTGTGCTGGAACCGGGCCTGCGAGGTCCTGAGCGGCTACACCGCCGAGGAGCTGGGCGGCTCGGCCGCGATCCTGGAGCTGATCCCCGAGGAGGAGCGGCCGAAGGCGCTCGGCGTCGTCGAGGCGCTTGCACGCGGGGAATCGCCGGTGCTCGCAGAGATCCACTGGCGCACGCGCGGCGGCGACGTGCGCCTCATCTCGTGGTCCAGCACGGCGATCACCGGGGCCGACGGCACGGTCACCCATGTCGTCGGCACCGGCATCGACCTCACCGAGCGCCGCCGGCTGGAGCGGCGCCTGCGCCACCTGGCCGACCACGACGATCTCACCGGGCTGATCAACCGGCGCCGCTTCCAGGAGGAGCTCGAGCGGCACCTGGCGGAGGGGCGGCGGTACGGCATGACGGGCGCGCTGCTGCTGCTCGACCTGGACGGCTTCAAGGCCGTGAACGACAACCACGGGCACAGCGCCGGCGATCGCGTGCTGCGTGACGTCGCCGAGGCGCTTAGGTCCCGCCTGCGCGAGAGCGACATCGTGGCGCGCCTCGGCGGCGACGAGTTCGCGGTGCTGCTCCCGCGCGAGGCCCCGGACGCGGCGGAGCGGGTCTGCCGCGCGCTCGAGCAGGCGATTCCCAACGAGGTGCTCACGCCGGGCGGGGAGCGAATCGAGGTCAGCGTCGGCTTCGCCGCGTTCGTCGAGGGCGTGCTGTCCGTCGACGAGGTGCTGTCGGCGGCGGACGCCTCGATGTACGCGGCAAAGGCCGGCCGCCGCGCCGATCAGGACGGGTAAGCCCATCTGCGCGCAGCCGGCCGAGCCGGGTGCTTGCGGTCGAGCCCTGCGACGCTTCAGGCCGTGCGCTTGGCCAAGTACCTCGCCCACGCGGGCGTCGCCTCGCGGCGCGCGTCCGAGCGGCTGATCGCAGAGGGTCGCGTCACGATCGGCGGCGAGGTGGTCACGGATCCCGCCCGCGACGTGGAGGAGGCGAGCGCGGTGGCCGTCGACCGCCGGGCGGTGCGGCCGGAGCCGCGCGAGGTGCACGCGCTCAACAAGCCCGCCGGCGTCGTCTCGACC
>JBOGXT010000793.1:0-9173 GCA_050694635.1 Thermoleophilaceae bacterium | reverse complement strand
GCGCTCGCCGACGACCCTCAGCTCACCGCGCGGGTCGAGGGCGTTGCGAACCAGCCGAGCCGCGTGGTGTTCGACTCGGAGGCCCGGCTGCCGCTCGACTCGAAGCTGGTGCGGGGCGTGACCGAGGTGCCCGTCACGGTCGTCTGCTCGCGAGCGGCGGCGCGCACGTCGATGCAGGGCCTCGAGTCGGCGGGCGTCGACGTGATCGTCTCCACCGGCCAGAACGAGGGCGCCCGCGTGGCGCACGCGCTCGACGAGCTGGGCGCGCGCGAGATCCAGTCGCTCCTGCTCGAGGGCGGACCGCACCTCGCCGGCGCCTTCCTGGAGGCCGACGAGATCGACGAGGCGCGCATCTTCGTCGCCCCGCTGATGACCGGCGGGCGCGAGGCGCGCACGGCTGTCGAGGGGATCGGGATCGAGCGGATCGCCGCCGCCCCGCGGGCGCTCCACGTCGAGGTCGACCGGCTCGAGGACGACGTGTTGATCGTGGCCCGGCTCAAGGAGTGGTGAGGCGGTGTTCACGGGGCTCGTGGCGGGCAAGGGAACGGTTCGCGCCATCCACGACGGACGGATCGAGGTCGAGACCCCGCTCGGCGCTCAGCTGGCGACGGGCGACTCCGTAGCCGTGAACGGCGTCTGCCTCACGGCGGTGGAGCCGCACGTGGACGGCTTCGCGGCCGACGTGATGCCGGAGACCCTGCGCCGCTCCTCGCTCGGCCCGCTCGAGCCGGGCGCCGAGGTCAACCTGGAGCTGCCGCTAAGGGCCGGCGACCGGATGGGTGGGCACGTGGTGCAGGGGCACGTGGACGGCACCGGTGCCGTGGACGCGGTTCGCGCGGAGGGGAACGCCCGGGTGGTCCGGATCGTGGCCGCGCCGGAGCTGCTGCGGTACGTCGTGGAGAAGGGGTCGATCGCCGTCGATGGGGTGTCGCTGACCGTCAGCGCGATCGAGGAGGAGGCGTTCGAGGTATCGCTGATCCCGGAGACGCTCGAGCGGACCACGCTGGGCGCCGCCGAGGTCGGCCGCACCATGAACCTGGAGGTCGATGTGCTCGCGAAATACGTCGAGAAAGCGATCCGCTCGCACCGGGCCGAGCCCGGCGCTCGCGGCGGGGCGCTGAAGACATGAGCGGCGCCCCGTTCAGCCCGATCGAGGAGGCCCTCGAGGACGTCCGCGCCGGGCGCATGGTGGTGGTCTGCGACGCGGAAGACCGCGAGAACGAGGGCGACCTCACGCTGGCTGCGCAGTTCGCGACGCCCGAGGCGATCAACTTCATGGCCACCCACGGCCGCGGCCTGATCTGCCTGGCACTCACGCCCGACCGCTGCGACGAGCTCGGCCTCGACCTGATGGCTGCCAAGAACGAGTCCCCGTTCCAGACCGCCTTCACGGTCTCGGTCGAGGCGCGCGAGGGCATCACCACCGGCATCTCCGCGCACGACCGCGCCCACACCGTCCAGGTCGCGATCGACCCGGGCACGAGGCCGCAGGACCTGGTTCAGCCGGGGCACATCTTCCCGCTCAAGGCCAAGCAGGGCGGCGTGCTCGAGCGCACCGGCCAGACCGAGGCCGCCGTCGACCTGGCGCGCCTGGCCGGCCTCAACCCGAGCGGCGTGATCTGCGAGGTGATGAACGACGACGGCACGATGGCGCGCGTGCCCGACCTCGAGCGCTACTGCGCCAAGCACGGGCTGAAGATGATCACGGTCGCCGACCTGATCGCGTACCGCCGCCGCCACGACAAGCTCGTCGAGCGCGTGGTGGAGGCGCAGCTGCCCACGAAGTTCGGCGACTTCACCGTGGTCGGGTTCCGCTCGCTCGTGGACGACAAGCACCACGTGGCGATGGTCAAGGGAGAGGTCGACGGCCGGTCCGACGTGCTCGTGCGGGTGCACTCCGAGTGCCTCACGGGCGACGTGTTCCACTCGCTTCGCTGCGACTGCGGCCAGCAGCTCGAGGACGCGCTGGCGCGGATCGAACAGGAGGGCCGCGGCGTGCTGCTCTACCTGGCCCAGGAGGGGCGCGGCATCGGGCTGCTCAACAAGCTGCGCGCCTACCGGCTCCAGGAGCAGGGGCGCGACACAGTCGACGCGAACCTCGAGCTGGGGCTCCCTGCAGACCTGCGCGACTACGGCATCGGCGCCCAGATCCTGGTCGACCTGGGGCTCAGCTCGATCCGGCTGCTCACCAACAACCCGAAGAAGATCGTGGGACTGGAGGGCTACGGTCTCTCGGTGAGCGACCAGATCCCGATCGAGCACGCGCCAGGCGACCACAACCTCGACTACCTGAAGGCCAAGAAGGCGCGCCTCGGCCACCTGCTCCACCACCAGGGCCTGGCGCTCGACGAGGAGATGATCCACGAGGAGCGGGTGAGCGACCGCGCCCGCGCGGCCGCCGAGGCGGACCTGTACGGGCAGGGCCCCGCGCCGAGGCGCACGAGTGAATGACCGATACGCGGCCTGCGTCGGCCGCTTCTACGAGGACCTGGCCCGCCGGCTGGTGCAGGGCGCGCAGCGCGTCTTCGACGACGCCGGAGCGTCGGTCGACGTGCACGAGGTCCCCGGCGCCTTCGAGCTGCCGCTGGCGGCCAAGTACTGCGCCGAGTCGGGCCGCTACGCGGGCGTCGCCTGCCTGGGCGCGGTGATCCGCGGCGAGACCGACCACTACGACTACGTCTGCAACGAGGCCGCGCGGGGCGTCGCACGCGTTGCGCTCGACACCGGCGTGCCGTGCGCCTTCGGCGTGCTCACCGTCGACACGATGGAGCAGGCGCTGGCGCGCACCGGCGGCGGCAAGCGCCATCAGGGCGAGGACGCCGCGCGCGCGGTGCTGCGCATGGCGGAGCTGCGGCGGTCGCTAGCCTCCGGCGCCGCTTGATCAACCTATACAGCGACACGCAGACCCGGCCGAGCGAAGGCATGCGGCGGGCGATCGCGTCCGCCGAGGTGGGCGACGAGCAGCGCTTCGCCGACCCCACCACGCGGTTTCTGCAGGACCGCGTGGCCGAGCTGCTCGGGCACGAGGCGGGCCTGTTCCTGCCGAGCGGGACGATGTGCAACCAAATCGCGCTGCGGCTGCACGCGCGGCCCGGCGGCGACGAGCTGATCCTCGACCGCACGGCGCACCCGATCATCGCCGAGGCCGGCGGGCCGGCCTGGAACGCCGGCCTCATGATCCACGCGCTCGACGGGGACCGCGGGATCTTCGGCGCCGACCATGTGCGGGCCGCGCTCCGGCCCGACAGCCGCTACTTCCCGCGCTCGCGCGTGGTGTCGGTCGAGCAGACGACGAACATGGGCGGCGGCCGCGTGTGGCCGCTCGAGGCGATCCGCTCGGTGCTCGAGGTGGTGCGCGAGCACGGCCTGCGCGGCCACCTGGACGGCGCGCGCCTGATGAACGCGGTGGTGGCCTCGGGAGTGCCGGGGGCGGACTTCGCCGGCGGCTTCGACACGGCGTGGATCGACTTCACCAAGGGCCTGGGCGCGCCGGTGGGCGCCGTCCTGTGCGCTTCGCGCGAGCTGATCGAGGAGGCGTGGCGCTGGAAGCAGCAGATGGGAGGCTCGTTCCGGCAGTCGGGCATCGTCGCCGCCGGCTGCCTGTACGCGCTCGACCACAACGTCGAGCGACTCGCCGAGGACCACGCCAACGCCCGGGTACTGGCCGACGGCCTCGCGGAGCTCGGCTGCGAGGTGGTCGAGCCCGACACGAACATCGTGATCTTCGCCGCGCCGAACGGCTTCGTGGAGGCGATGGCCGATCGCGGCGTCGAGCTGTCCGGCACGCCGGACGGCCGCGTGCGCGCCGTGACCCACCTCGACGTGGACCGCGCGGCGGTCGAGCAGGCTCTGGCTGAGGCAAGGGCTGTGTTGCTACCCTGACCGGCCGTGCCGAAGGTCTGCTACGTGTGCAAGAAGGGCCCCTCGTTCGGGAACAGCCGCAGCCACTCGATGGTGGCCACCAGGCGGCGCTTCAACCCGAACCTGCAGAAGGTCCGCATCGACGTCGGGGGCGCCCCCCGGCGCGAGTACGTCTGCACCCGCTGCCTGAAAGCCGGCAAGGTCCTAAAGCACGCCTAGGGTGGCCTCCGCCCCGTAACCCCGCCGCCCTCTGGTGTAAAACACGCCGGTGCCCGACGAGAGCCTCCTGCGCTTCCGGCGGGTCGTCGCCGCCGCCCTCGCGGAGCTTGAGAACCGCCGCCAGGAGGTCAACGACCTGAACGTCTTCCCTGTCGCCGACGGCGACACGGGCGACAACATGGCGCTCACGCTCAGGGCGGTGCTCGAGGAGCTCAACCGCATGAACGGCGAGCCGATCGACGTCACGGGGCGCGACGAGATCGTCAGCGCCGTCGCGCGCGCGTCGCTGCTCGGCGCCCGCGGCAACTCCGGCGTGATCCTCTCCCAGATCGTGCGCGGGGCGGCCGAGGAGCTTGCGTCGCGGCCGGGCGAGCTGGTCGATCCGATCCTGGTCTCGGCCGCGCTTGCCCGCGCGGCCGACGCCGCGTACGCGTCCGTCCGCGACCCGGCCGAGGGCACGATGCTCTCGGCGGTGCGGGCGATGGCCAGCCGCGTGGCGCACGACCTCGCCCACATGGACACCCGCCGGCTCGGCCCGGACGCCACCGCGGAGGAGCAGGACGAGCTGCTCGCCGAGGTGCTGGAGCACGCGCTCGAGGCGGGCAAGGAGGCCGTGGAGCGCGGGCCCGAGCAGCTCGCGATCCTGCGCGAGTCGGGCGTCGTGGACGCCGGCGCCTACGGCCTGACCGTGATCCTCGCCGGCTGCCTGGCCGGGCTGCGCAACGAGGCGGCGCCGCAGCTCGAGCACCAGTACGCACCGGCGGCGCTCCACCGGCCCGAGCACGAGTCCTCGAGCTTCCGCTACTGCACGAACTTCGCGGTGACGGGAGAGAACCTCGACGCCGGCCCGTTCACGCCGCTGCTCGAGGACATCGGCGACTCGGTGCTGGTGGTGGGCGACGACCGCACGCTGCGCGTGCACGTGCACACCGACGAGCCCGGGCGCGCGGTCGCCCTGTTCGAGGAGGTCGGGGAGGTGTCGCGCTTCGACGTGGCCGACATGCACGAGCAGGTCGCCGACCGCAGCGCGCGGCTGTCCGAGACGCCCGCGTGCGTGGTCGTTGCCGTCGCGAGCGGCGAGGGGGTGAAGCGGCTCTACGAGGAGCTTGGAGTCATGGTTGTGGACGGCGGTCCGACGATGAACCCCTCGACCTACGAGCTGCTGGCCGGCATTCACGCCGCGGCCGGTGCCGAGGTGGTCGTCCTGCCCAACAGCCCAAACGTGCTCATGGCCGCGGAGCGCGCCGCGGAGCTGTCCGACAAGCCCGCCCGTGTCGTCCCGACGACGGCGCCCCAGGAGGGCCTGGTGGCCCTGCTCGCCTTCGACTCATTGGTGGGTTGTGCGGAGAACGCGAAGACGGTCGGCGAGGCGGCGGGTGCGTTGAACGTCGGCGGGGTCGCCCCGGCCGCCCGCGACGATGCCCAGGGCCGCTTCAGCGCCGGCGAAGCCGTCGGCTATGCCGGCGGCCAGCTCGTGGCCTGGGGAGACCCGGCTGAGACGCTCGCGATCACGCTGGCCCAGATCGCCGACGGCGCCGAGCTCCTGACCTGCATCGCGGGCGACGCGCCGCCGCTCGACCGCGCCGGCGTGGAGGCCCGCGCGCCCGACGGGGTCGAGGTGGAGTACCACGAGGGCGGCCAGCCCGCGTGGTGGTGGCTGCTCTGCGCGGAGTAGCCGCCGCGCACGCCGGGATCATTCGCCGCAGTGCTGAAGCGCTTCGCATCCACTGACGAGCTCGACCAAACGGCCGCCGCCGAGGCGCCGATCCGCTTCGCTCCCCATCCGAGCGAACTGGCCGAGCCGATCACGCTGCCCGGCGCGCCCGGGAAGGCGCTCGCGACGCTCGGGATCGCGACGGTGCGGGACCTACTTGAGCACCTGCCGCACTCACATCGCGACCGGCGCGACGTGAGGCTCGCCGGCGAGCTCGGCGTGGGGGAAGAGGCCACCGTCGCCGTGGCCGTGCGGAACGTGGCGGTAAAGCCGATGCGCGACCGCCGGAGGAAGCGTGTCGAGGCGCGCGTGTTCGACGAGAGCGGCACGCTGGTGGCCGTCTGGTTCAACCAGCCGTGGATCGCGCGACAGCTCGGCGAGGGCACGACGCTTCTACTCCATGGAAAGCTCCGCCGCCGAGGGGAGTTCTGGGTCACCGAGTACGAGCAATTCGGCAACGCGGACGCACCAGTCCACACGGTGGGACTAGTGCCGGTGCATCCGGCGACCGAGGGAATCACGGCAGCGCGGCTGCGCAGGCTCGTATGGGACCACTACCAGAGCATGTTCGACATGGTCGAGCCGCTCCCGGCCGCCCTGCGGGTGGCAGAGCGTCTGCCGGACCGGTCAGCCGCCCTCGCCGCCGCCCACTTCCCCGACAGCGAAGAGGACGAGCGCGGCGCTCGTCGCCGCCTCGCCTTCGAGGAGCTCTTCCTGCTCCAGCTGGCCGTAGCGGGCCGCCGCCGTACGCGTCGGGAGGGCCGGCGCGCGCGCAGGCTCGCGCCGCGCGGCGCAGCGGTCGACAGGTGGCGGTGGTCGCTGCCCTTCGAGCTAACCGCCGATCAAGTCGACGCGATCGCGGATGTCGACGCCGACCTGGCGCGCGAGCGGCCCATGCAGCGATTGCTCATGGGCGAGGTGGGCGCCGGCAAGGCACAGCCCCTCGATGCTCTTGTCTTAACTCCAACAGGCTTTAGGCCGATGGCTGAGATTCGCGTCGGCGACTCGGTGATCAGCCCCTCCGGTGGGCCGACTCGTGTGACTGGTGTATATCCGCAAGGGATACGAGAGGTGTGGCGCGTCCGGTTCTCGGATGGTTCGCGCGTGGAATGCGACCCGGACCACCTGTGGCAGGTCAGGACGAGTGCGGGGCGACACCGTGGGGACCGGCCGAAGGTCAAGTCGCTCCGCGAGATCGCCGGCGACCTGTTCGGGGCGAACGGAGGAGCCAAGTGGCACGTTGAGCTCCCCGCGCCCGCCGAGATCGAGTCAGGGGGGCGCCGGCCGATCGACCCCTACCTTCTGGGCCTTCTGTTGGGCGATGGAGGGCTCGCGATGCGAGGCCGCGTTCGCTTCACCACCGGAGACCCAGAGCTCGTGGAAGCAGTTCGGAAGCGGCTCCCCCCGGGATGCCGGCTGCGGCGGGAGCGGCATCGGCCGTATGACTGGGTCGTTGTCGGCATCAGACCCTCGGCGAACCACGCGGCGCTTCACCGAGCTCGAACACAAGACCCGTCATCTCTCGTCCTGGCGTATCAAAGCGGAGCCAGTTGTGCGGCCATTGCTTCCGCCGCAGGTACGAAGGAACACACGGTCCGTCATCGCCTGCGGGCGGCTGGAGTCAAGCTGCGAGCTCCCACGCACCCGCCCAGTCAGCTTGCTCGCCTACTCGACGATCTCGGCCTTATGGGATGCCGATCCCGGGAGAAGGCGGTCC
This sequence comes from Thermoleophilaceae bacterium, assembly GCA_050694635.1. Lineage (GTDB taxonomy): Bacteria > Actinomycetota > Thermoleophilia > Solirubrobacterales > Thermoleophilaceae > JACVRW01. Next base: position 1,662 of record JBOGXT010000793.1, on the reverse strand, counting down.
CGGAGTCCTACCTCAACGCACCCGTCGCCGACCGGCACGCTCTGCTGCAGGGGCTCCTCGACACCGACGGGACCGTGAAGAAGCAAGGAGCGGGTGTGTCGTTCACGTCGTCGTCGCGCCAGCTCGCCACTGATGTCGCATGGCTCGTGCGCTCACTCGGCGGACGGGCGGCCTGTCGCGTCCGCATGCGGGCGCGGAACACCAGTTGGTACACGAGCATCCAGTTGCCCGAGGCGTTTCCACCTTTCCGGCTGACCCGAAAGGCCGCCCGCGTCCGACCACGCACGAAGTACGCACACCCGGCTAAAGCGATCGTGGCGGTCACTCCCGCCGGCCGGAAGCCCATGCAATGCATCTCGGTCGCCCATCCCAACCAGCTCTACGTGACCGACCACTTCACGGTGACCCATAACACGGTCGTGGCCACACACGCCATGCTGCGCGCCGTCGAAAACGGCGCCCAGGCGGCGCTGATGGCGCCCACCGAGACGCTCGCCGAGCAGCACCACCGCACGCACGACGCGCTGCACGGCGGCGCGATTCCGCTCGAGCTCCTGACCGGGTCCACGCCGGCAGGACGCCGGCGCGACCTGCTGTCCCGGCTCGCCAGCGGCCAGCTCCAGCTCGTGGTCGGCACGCACGCGCTGATCGAGGAGCCGGTCGAGCTCCGCGACCTCGCGCTCGTGGTCGTGGACGAGCAGCACCGCTTCGGCGTGCGCCAGCGCGCGGCGCTCGACGCCAAGGCGCCCGAGGGACTCACGCCGCACGCCCTCCACATGACCGCCACGCCCATCCCACGCACGCTGTCGCTCACCGCCTACGGCGACCTCGACGCCACCGTCCTGCGCCACCTGCCCAAGGGCCGGCACCCGGTCGAGACCTACGTCGTGGACCGCGCCCGCGCGCGGTCGCGCGCCTACGAGCGCATCCGCGAGGAGATCGCTGCCGGGCGGCAATGCTTCGTGGTGTGCCCGCTCGTCGAGGAGTCGGAGACGCTGCAGGCACGGGCGGCCACGGCCGAGTTCGAGCGCCTGCGCACGACGGAATTCGAAGGCCTGCAGGTCGAGCTGATCCACGGCCAGCTACCAGCCCGGCGAAAGGCCGCCGCCATGGAGACGTTCGCGAAAGGTGACGCGGACGTCCTGGTGGCCACCAGCGTGATCGAGGTCGGCATCGACGTGCCGAACGCCACGGTCATGCTGATCGAGGCGGCCGAGCGCTACGGGCTGTCGCAGCTGCACCAGCTGCGCGGCCGCGTCGGGCGCGGCGAGCACGCCTCGCTCTGCATCCTGTTCGGCGATCCGCGGCTGCCGCGGCTGGAGGCGATCGCCAACGAGCGCGACGGATTCCGCCTGGCCGAGATCGACCTCGAGCTGCGGGGCGCCGGCGACGTGCTCGGCACGCGCCAGCACGGCCTGCCCGAGTTCCGGGTGGCCCAGCTGCCGCAGGACACCGAGCTGCTCGTGCGCGCCCGAAACCGCGCCGACGCGATCCTGCTCGCGGACCCGCGCCTCGAGCAGCCCGAGCACGCCTTGCTGCGCGAGGCGGTCGTGTCCCGCTTCGGCTCCGAGCACGACCCGATCCCGGCGTGAGGGTCGTGGCCGGCGAGTTCCGCGGCCGCCGGCTGGCCGCGCCGCGCGGTGCGCTCACGCGGCCCACCGC
>JBOGXT010000792.1:0-1660 GCA_050694635.1 Thermoleophilaceae bacterium | reverse complement strand
ATCGAGCGCTTCACCCGCGGCGCACCCGCCCGGGGCAGCTCGAGCGCCTCGCCGAAGCGGCCCTCGGCCACCGCATCGCCGCGGCCGTAGCCGATCCGCGCCACCAACGCCCGCTCGGCGGACACCTCGGCCAGCCACGGATCCGCGGTGGCCGCCCGGCGGGCGCGCAGGGCGCGGTTCAGCGTGCGCACCGCGTCGTCCACCGCGGCCTCGGCCGCGTCCCCGTTTCCTCGCAGCGCGGCCAGCCAGTCGGCGGCCTCCTGGCGAGAGCTGAACGGCTCGCCTCGCACGACGGTCGCCCGGGCCGTCGGCACGGGCTCGGGAGCCGCCTCCTCCACGGGGCGGGCACGGCGCCCGCGCAGCAGCCGCCGCTCGGGCGCCCCGAGCGTGCTGAGCACGAGCACGGCCTCGACCGGCCCGTCCGCGCGAGAGCGAACCATGTAGCTCCCGTCGGCGGGGCCGAGCAGGAACCCGAACTCGAGCTGGACGAATCCGAACGGGGCGGCCGTCGGTCTACTCGCCCAGGTGGGCGTCGCTGGCGCGCTTCTTCTCGGTGGGCAGCGCGAACTTCGACGGCGTGGTCGGCACGACCGGGTTGTCGATCTCACGCAAGCGCGAGAGCAGGTCGTCCCACTGGCCCGGGCTGAGCACCGCGAGCGCCTGCTTGCCGAGCTTCCTGTTCTCGCCGAACATCGGCTGGAAGCCGACGTGGATGTGATCGGCGTGGTCGGCCATCGCGAAGGTCGCGCCGCCGATCTCGAACAGGGAGATGATCTGGGCCGGGGCCATCGTGCCCTGCAGCTGCATCAGCCGCCGGACCGACTGCTCGGTGATCCCGCCAGGCTCCTGGTGGCCGAGGATCGGGATGCCGTTGACCTTGGCGATGTCGACGGCGTTGCCGGACGAGTGGTGGGACACGTTGCCCGAGCTCGTGTAGTACCCGTGGCCGCACTTCAGGCTCGTGACCGAGGGCCGCAGGCCCGACTCGGCGAGGTAGGCGAGCGTGGCCAGCACGCGGCGGTCGATCTGGCCCGAGGCGACGTCGTCGCGGCCGCACTCGTAGACCTCGATGCGCTCGTCGGCGAGCACGCGGCGCTCGAGCTGCGGCTTCGGCAGCAGCATGATCTGGCCGATCGACATGCCCGGCACGTCGTCCCCGTGCAGCGCGTTCTTGCCGGAGGCGCGGTAGATGGCGGTTGCCTCGAGGAGCTTCCAGCCGTCGAGGATCGGCTTCGGGTCGATCTTCGGCGCGCCGCGGCCGGCCGGGCGGATCGAGAAGTCGACGTGCGAGGCCATGCCCGGCACGGTGCGCCCGATGCGGCCGATGATCGTGCCGCCGATCACGCGCGAGCCAACCTTGAGACGGCGCAGCGTGACCTTGCTCGGGTCGAGTCCGAAGGGCCGCGAGAAGTAGTTCTTGTAGACCTCGTAGCTGCCGTCCTTGCGGGCCTTGGCGTCGAGCAGCTGCTCGAGTCCGCCGGACTGGCGCGATCCCTCCATCGACGGGTGGGCGAACAGGCGCTCCTTGACCGGTACGCTGGCCTGCGGCGCGTCCTGCGACTCCGGCGCGGCGCCGCGGTCGCGCCCGCGCTTGCGGTCGGAGTCGTCGAGTTGGCGGCCGGCCGGGCGGATCGAGAAGTCGACGTGCGAGGCCATGCCC
>JBOGXT010000791.1:0-2288 GCA_050694635.1 Thermoleophilaceae bacterium | reverse complement strand
CCAACGGTGCCGGCAAGACCACGCTCATCCGCATTCTTGCAACCCTCATGTCGCCATCGCAGGGACGCCTGCGCATGGACGGCCTCGACCCTGGGGAATCGCGCCAGCGCCTAGAGATCCGCAGGGGCCTCGGCTACCTCCCCCAAGTCCTCGGGCTTTATCCGCGCTTCACCGTTTTCGAATTCGTCGACTACATCGCGATCCTGAAGGAGTTGAAGGATCGATCGGAGCGCCATCGCAAGGTACGTGCCGCTCTGACTGCGGTAGGCCTCGAAGACCTCGCAAAGCGCAGGATAAGGACACTGTCGGGAGGTATGGCGCGTCGTGTTGGTATCGCCCAGGCTCTCGTCGACGAGCCCTCACTTCTCCTGCTCGACGAGCCCACGGCCGGTCTCGATCCGGAACAGCGCGCCCGTTTCCGGGAGGTCGTCGCCAACCTCGGCGATCACCGTCAGGTATTGCTGTCGACCCACCTTGTCGAGGACGTCGCAGCGATCTGCACGACCGTCGTCGTGTTGTGGGAGGGACGCGTGCTGTTTCACGGTGCGCCGGCGGAGCTACGTGCCCGCGCTGCGGACATGGTATGGAGCGCATCCGAGCCGGTGAGCGGAGCGCTCGCGTGCTGGCGCACTGAGTCGGGTCTCTACCGCATCATCGGCGGTCGCCCTTCCATCGAGGCGCTGCCGGTCGCACCGACCGTCGAGGACGGGTATCTGCTGATCACTTCCGGTGCACGCGCGGAGGCGGCGGCGTGACGCTCGCTCTGGTCGAGGCGCGTCGCCTGGCGCGCTCGCCGATCCTGTGGCTCGGGGTCTTGCTCGTGATCTGGGGCGGCACCTTTGACAACAGCGTGATCACGCCGATGCTCGAGGGCGACGATCTCAGAGCCCATGACGCGGCGATCTGGCACGTTTGCTTTGCTACTCTCGCAGCGGGATGGCTAGCGCTGCGCGACCGGCGCACCGGCGCGGAGGCCCTTGTCGGGGTGACGCCGGCCGACGGCAAGGCCACGGTCGTGCCCGCACGCATCGCCGCCGTCGTGGCCACGTGCTTCGGCGGGTTCGCACTTGTGTTCGGCACAGCGCTCGCGATATCGGCGGTGCGCGGAGGGCAGGGAACGCCCGACCTGCGTCTCTATCTCGACGGCGCGCTCCTCGTCGCACTCGGCGGAAGCATTGGTTACGCGCTCGGCTACTTAACCGGCTCGCGCATCGTCTGTCTGCTTGCAGGACCGGGGTTGCCTGCCCTCTATACGCTGGTGACCTACGGCTCCGATTTCTCGAATGCCCCCTCAGGAGGCGGCGGCCGCGGTTTCGTAGGCACCTCCTGGCTTCTGCCGGCAGGGTTCGAACCTCCGCGATCGGTCACCTTGGGTTTCCTTCCCGACATTTGGAACGGCCACATCGTGTGGCTCCTCGCTCTCGTGCTGGCGGGGTGCGGCGGAGTGGCGCTGGTTGGCGCCTGGCGGGCGGGGGCACGCCGGGCCCTGGCCGTGTCGATAGTCGTCGTCGTGGTCGCAGGTGTGCTTGGGCTGTCATCGGGTGTTTGGCTCAATTCCCAGCCCTCGAGCGTGGTCGTCCTTGGTCCCGACATCATGCGCGAGATCCACGACGAGAACGACTATCAGGGTCTCGATCGACTGGCGCGCGCGACCCGGCCGTATCCCGACGACGGGCGCGCAACCACATGTATCACGCGCAACGGATTCGAGGCTTGCCTCTACCCCGAGTTCGGCGAGGACTTCGCCGCAGAGGTGGCGGCAGCGTATGGGCGTGAAGCGAGCCTGCTGCGCGGGCTGGAGGCTGTGCCCACGCGGGGTCGAATGGTTCCGTCTTTCCAGTGGAGGCCGGGGTTGTGTTCTCCGGATGAGGTGCTTTATGCGGAGACCCTCGATGCATCCGATCTCGTTATCAACTTTCCATTGGTGAACTGCGCATGGTCCGACCCCCACGCACAAAAGGGCTGGCGTGCTCGGGAGGCCGTCAGGATCTGGCTCGCGTCACAGATTGAACCAGAGACGCTCACGGAGATGGAGCAGAGTGAGAACCATTCCCCACACGACTCCGTTACGGGCGCCGCCCGTGCCATGGCCGAGATGCCCTCTGAAGACGTGCGCGCCGCGCTGGCGCTGGTGTGGGCCGAGCTCAGAGCCGGCACGCTCCCGCTCTCCGACTTGCCCGGCGCTACCGAATGACTCTTCTCTCGTACCGCCTGCGCCCGCTGCCCGGCGCGGTGCTGCTCGGGCTCCCCGCGCTGTTACCGGCAAGCACGTGGTGGCTCGCACCGCG
>JBOGXT010000790.1:0-1829 GCA_050694635.1 Thermoleophilaceae bacterium | reverse complement strand
ATCACCGCCGTGCCGTCGTCGAGCGGGTGCGCCAACGGGGCCTCGGGATGCGCCAGCACGAGCCCGTGCCCCTCCAACGGCAGCGAGCGCAGGAACGGCGAGGCGAGCGCCAGCGCGTGCACGGTCGAGCAGGTGTCGTGCACGAAGCCCGGCAACGTCAGCTCGGCCGAGCGGCAGCCGCCGCCGGGCGTGTCCTCGCCCTCCAGGACGACCACCCGCCGGCCGTCCCGGGCGAGGACGATCGCCGCCGCCAGCCCGTTCGGTCCCGAGCCGACGACGACGGAGTCAGGCAACCGCGCGCTTGCGCCCGAACAGGCGCCTGACGAGGCGCGCCGGCGCGCCGAGCGTGTAGAGCGTCGAGCGGATCGCCGCACTGTGCCACACGTTGCTCTTCGACCACTGGGTTGCGCGCGCCACGGCGAGACCGACGATCCAGTCCGTAATAGGCCTACAATAGGGCAATGGCCCGAGTACAGACGATGGTTCAGCTGAGCGAGGAGCTGGTGCGGCTGCTCGACCGTGAGGCCGCACGCAGGGGAATGTCGAGGTCCGCCCTGATTCGCGGCATGCTGGAGGAGGGGCTGGCCGACGAGCGCGAGGCGGCGGTCGGTCGCCAGATCGTGGAGGGCTATCGGCGCGTTCCGCCCGCCACTCCGGACGAGTGGGGTGATCTCGCCGCAATGGTGGACGGCGCTGCACGCGATCTTCTGCATAGGCTCGACGCCGAAGAGCGGGCCGCAGGCCATTCGCCGTGGTAGCCAGAGGCGAGGTGTGGTGGTACGAGGACCCGCGCGCCGGGCGGCGCCCATTCCTCGTCCTGACTCGCGACGAGGCGATACCGGTCCTCAACCAGGTGCTCGCCGTGCCGGCCACGCGGACGATCCGCGGGATCCCCACCGAGGTGGAGCTCGACCGCTCGGATGGGATGCCCGCCCCCTGCGCTCTCGCCGCTGACAACACCACGCTGGTCCGGGTGTCGCTCTTCACCGAGCGCATCACCCGGCTCGCTCCGGAGCGGGTGCAGGCCGTGTGCGACGCGCTGGCGCTGGCTGCCGCCTGCTGACGACGCGGCGGATCGTTCTCGGTGGTCGCCGGCCGGCCATCCGAGAACGTCCACATGGTCTTTCGCGGCCCGGTGGCCGGGGTGCAGCTCGACCCCCACGGCAACCGGGTCGAGATCGTCAGCTGAGCCGCGCCGCGATCGCGCACAGGAGGCGCGAGTCCCACAGGCCGAGGGGAGGCCGTCGCCGCCCGGGGCGAGGGTGTCGCAGATGGCGTCGAGGGCCGACCGGGCCCCGCGCGTCATGCGGACCCCGGCACCCACGCCGTCAGACCTCGTACGACGCGCCCTCGGCCGCGACCTCGACCGGCCCGCCGAACGCCCGCTCGGCCTCGCGCTTGGCCCAATCCGCGTCGAGCTCGTCGGAGATGTGCACGAGCAGCAGCTGCTTGGCGCCGCATGCCCGCGCGTGGTCGCCCGCCTCGCCCGGCGTGAGGTGGCCGCGCACGCCGGTGCGCTCGGGGCGGGGCAGCGTGGCCTCGACCAGGATGAGGTCGGCGTCGCGCGCGAACTCGGTCAATGCGTCCGTCGGGCTGGAGTCGGCGCCGTAGACGATTCGGCCCGAGCCGTTCTGCGAGCTGATCCGCATCGCGAAGGTCTCGGTGAAGTGGGGCACCGACTGGAACCGGATCCGTACCGGGCCGATCTCGAGCTCGTCCGACGGGTCGTACTCGCGCAGCTCGAAGGCGTTCTCGATCAGGTCGTCGTTGCCCCACGCGCCGACCACGCGGCGAAACGTGTCGCGGGCCCCGGGCGGCGCGTGCAGCTC
>JBOGXT010000789.1:0-1596 GCA_050694635.1 Thermoleophilaceae bacterium | reverse complement strand
CGCGAGCTGATCGTGGGCTCCGAGGGCGTGCTCGGCGTCATCTGCGAGGCGACCCTTCGCGTGCGGCCTGTGCCGGAGGTGCGCCGCTACGAGGGTTGGTCGTTCCGCTCCTTCGCCGACGGGCGCGAGGCGTTCCGCGTGATGGAGCAGGCCGACGCCGCGCCGGACGTGGCGCGGCTGTCCGACGAAGAGGAGACGCGGGTGGCCCTCAGCCTCGCCTCGAGCGGTGGTGGCGCCGCCGAGCGCGCCGGGCACGCCTACCTGCGCCTGCGCGGTCACGAGGGCGGGTGCCTTGCGATCGTGGGGTTCGAGGGGGGAGAGGAGGACGTCGAGCGGCGCCGCCTGCGGACCGGGGCGCTGCTGCGGGCCGGCGGCGGCCTTCGGCTCGGCCGCAGGCCGGGCGAGGCCTGGCTGCGCAGCCGCTACGCCGGCCCCTACGTGCGCGACGAGCTGCTGGACCTCGGGCTGCTGGTGGAGACGCTCGAGACGGCGACGAGCTGGAGCCGGCTGGAGGCGCTGTACGAGGCGATCGGGGACGCCCTGCGGCGCTCGCTCGCCGAGGCGGGCACGCCGGCGCTGGTCATGTGCCACATGTCGCACCTGTACCGCTCCGGCGCGTCGCTCTACTTCACCTTCCTGGCGCGTCAGACCGACGCGCCGCTGGAGCAATGGCGCGCGGCCAAGTCAGCCGCGAGCGAGGCGATCGTGGCGGCCGGCGGCACCATCACCCACCATCACGCCGTCGGGCGAGACCATGCCGCCTGGATGCGGGCCGAGGTGGGGGAGCTCGGCCTCGAGCTCATCCGCGCCGCCAAGCACCGGCTCGACCCCGCCGGGATCATGAATCCCGGCAAGCTGCTCCCCGACTAGGGCGCGCGCGTTCTCGTCGACCTGCGGCCACGGGTCCCCGGGCCGCGCGAGCAGATAGCCCTGCACGAGCGGCGCGCCGGCAGCGCGCACGTGCGCCAGCTGCTCGACCGTCTCAACCCCCTCCGCCACCAGCAGCCCGCCGGTGCCGCGGGCGTAGTCCGACAGCGCGCGCACCAGCTCCACGCGCGCCGGCTCGCTGGCGATCTCGCTGACCAGGCCGCGATCGAGCTTGAGGTACGTCGGGCGCAGCGTGGCCAGCTGGCTGAGGCCGGAGTAGCCCGCGCCGACGTCGTCGACCGCGAACAGCACGCCGCGCCGGCGCAGGCTCGCGAGCGTGCGGTCGACGGCCTCGCCGTGGCGCACCAGCGTCTCCTCGGTGACCTCGATGATAAGGCGCGCCAGGTCCGGGCAGGTCTCGAGCAGCTCGGAGGTGCGCGGGTCGACCAGCAGCGGGGCCGAGAGGTTGACGCTCAGGCGCGTGCCGTCGGGGAGGTCGGGCACGAGGGCCAGCGCCGCCTCGAGGCAGGCCAGCTCGAGCTCCGCCCGCATGCCGAACTCGTCGGCCAGGGTGAACCAGTGCAGCGGGCCCTGGCCGCCGCGGGTGGCGAAGCGCGCCAGCGCCTCGTAGGCGTGCGGGCGTCCGCTCTCCAGGTCGACGATGGGCTGGGTCGTCATCCGCAGGCCCTCGCCGCGGCACAGCCGCCCGAGCGCGGCGCGCGCCCCGTC
>JBOGXT010000788.1:0-2844 GCA_050694635.1 Thermoleophilaceae bacterium | reverse complement strand
GTCGCGGCGAGGGCGGCGTCCTTGACTGCGGTCGGCGCCGATGCGAGCGCCCGGGCCGCGCGCTGGGCCGCCTCGCAGCTTTCAGCGACGCTCTTGGTGGTGATCGCCATGCCGCTAAGGGTAGCTGGGCCTCGCCACCGCTCAGACCAGCACGAAGCGGTCGCGGTGGATCGCCTCGTCGGCGGAATCGGGCAGCCGCTCGCGGACCTCGGCGCTCTTCAGGCCCTTGACCCGGGCCAGCTCGATCGCCGAGTAGTCGACGATCCCCTTGCCGAGCACGTCGCCGTCGAGCGCGACCTCGACCGCGTCGCCGGCCTCGAAGTCGCCCTCCACGTCCACGACCCCGACCGGCAGCAGGCTGGTGCCGCGCTCGCGCAGCGCCTGCTCGGCGCCGTCGTCGACGGTCACGCGTCCGCGCGCGGGCTTGGCGTAGCGCAGCCACAGCTTGAAGCTCGACACGCGCCCGCGGCGAGGGAGGAAGCGGGTGCCTGCCGGCTCGCCGGCGAGCGCCCGCTCCACCTCGGCGCCGTGCACGCCGCTCGCGATCGCCACCGGGATCCCGGCCGCGGTTGCCATCTCGGCCGCCACCACCTTCGAGCGCATCCCGCCCGAGCCGAGCGGCGAGCTCGAGACGCCGATGTCGTAGCGGTCGAGCTCCTCCAGGTCGCGCACCTCCTCGACCAGCCGGGCCGCCGGGTCGGCGCGCGGGTCGGCGGTGTGGAGCCCGCCGGTGTCGGTCAGGAGCACGAGCCGGTCAGCGCCGATCAGGATCGCGACCTGGGCGGCCAGGAAGTCGTTGTCGCCGAACGAGATGTCGTCGGTGGTCGTAGTGTCGTTCTCGTTGATCACCGGCACCACCCGCCAGTCGAGCAGCTTGCGCAGCGTGCGCCGGGCGTTCAGGTAGTGGGTGCGGGCCGACATGTCGAAGAACGTGAGCAGCACCTGCGCCGACCTCACCCCGCGCGCCTGCAGCAGCTCGTCGAAGTGGCGGTAGAGCTTGCCCTGCCCCACCGCCGACGCGGCCTGCAGCTCCTCCATCGCCCGCGGCCGCACCGGCAGGGACATCAGGCGCATGCCGCGCGCGATCGCGCCCGACGTGACCACGATCACCTCGTCGCCCGCTCCGTGCCGGGCGGCCACCGCGTCACAGAGCGCGTCGAGCAGCTCCGTGCGCACCTCGCCCCCGTCGTCGGCGACGACGCTGGAGCCGAGCTTCACGACCACGATCGCCATGGGCGGCCGTTACCCGTCCGACCCGTCGGCGAGCTTCCATCTCCCGTCCTCCTGCTCGAGCCGGAAGAGCCGGGGGGCGCGCACGCCGTCCGCCTCGATCACCGCTCGCACCGTGGCCCGGTCGCCGTCGACCTCTGTGCGTCCGATCGAGATGAGCTGGAGGCGCAGGCCGGAGGTGACCTCGAGCTGCTGCCGGCAGGCCTCGCCCGCCTGGTCGCCGGTCGCGAGGGTCGACTTCTCCAGGTACTCCTGCGTGAGCAGCTCCCCGCAGAGGGTGTCGCCGTCGCGCTCGTTGGTCGCCTCGACGAAGTCGCGCAGCGTCTGGCGCACCTCGTCCGGGTCGTCGTCGCCGCCGGCGCAGCCGGCGAGGGCGAGCAGCAGCAGGAAAGGCACGACTCGGACCACGCTGGGATTCTGCATCACCCGAACGGGGCGCCGGGATCGAGCTCGAACACGATCCCCGCGATCTCCACGTCGTCGCCCGGCTCGAAGCCGGCGGCCTCCAGCGCCTTGATGGCCCCCAGCGCCCGCAGCCGCTCCTCCACGTAGCGAAGCGCCTCCTCGTTCTCCACGTCGTGCCGGGCGATCAGGCGGTCCACGCGCCCACCCTCGATACGGAAGGCCCCTGGGCCGACCCGCTCGACACGAAGCGCGTCCCCCTCCCCGGGCCGGTACACGCGGTGCGTGGCCGGCAGCGCCCCGGTGTCGGGCTCGGGCTCGGCCTCGGGGACGCGCTCGAAGATGGCGTCGCGCAGCCGGTCGAGGCCCTCGCCGGTGGCCGCGGACGTCGCGAAGACGGGGGCGCCGAGGCGGCCCTCCCACTCCGCGACCGCGGCCGCGGCCTCGTCGGGCGGGACGAGGTCGCTCTTCGAGAGGCAGAGGATGCGCGGCAGGTCGGCGAGGCCGTGGCCGTGCTCGCCCAGCTCGCCCTCGACGGTCGCGTGGTTCTCGACCGGCTCCGAGCCGTCGAGCGGCGCCAGGTCGAGCACGTGCACGAGCAGGCGGCAGCGCTCGATGTGGGCGAGGAACTCGTGCCCGAGCCCGGCGCCCGCGCTCGCGCCCTCGATCAGGCCGGGGATGTCGGCCAGCACGAGCTGGCGCTCGTCCCGCTCGAGCGTGCCCAGCACGGGCTCGATCGTCGTGAACGGATAGTCGGCCACCTTGGGGCGGGCGCGGGTCAGCCGGGCGAGCAGCGAGGACTTGCCGGCGTTCGGCAGGCCCACCAGCCCGGCGTCGGCCAGCAGCCGGAGGGTCAGGACGAGCCGGCGCTCCTGGCCGGGCAGGCCCTTCTCGGCGAAGCGGGGCGCCTGGCGCGTGGCGGTGGCGAAGTGCTTGTTGCCGCGCCCGCCGCTGCCGCCACGCGCGACGATCGCCCGCTGGCCTGCGCGAGTCAGGTCCCAGCGGTCGCCGTGGTCGGGATCGTCCACGGTCGTGCCGGGCGGCACTCGCACCTCGAGCGGCTCGGGCGTGGCGCCATGCTTGTTGGCGCCCTGGCCGTGACCGCCGCGTGGAGCGCGAAAGTGGGCGCCGCGACGAAACGAGGACAGGTCGCGCAGCGAGGGGTCGCAGGCGAGCACGACGTCGCCGCCGCGGCCGCCGTCGCCGCCGTCC
>JBOGXT010000787.1:0-4964 GCA_050694635.1 Thermoleophilaceae bacterium | reverse complement strand
GGGCGGGCGGGCGCCGGGCGCGCGGGTCCGGCTCGCGTTCTGGGGCGCCGAGGAGCTGGGGCTGATCGGCTCCCGCCGCTACGTCAGAGGGCTGGAACAGGCGGACCGCGACCGAATCGCGGCGTACGTGAACCTGGACATGGTGGGCTCGCCGGAGCCGGCCCGCGGCGTCTACTCGGACGGGGACCCGGCGATCGAGCGCCTGCTGCGCCGGCTGGTGGGGCCACGCGCGGAGGAGGAGAACGCGGGCGGCCGCTCGGACCACGCGCCGTTCGACCGCGCCGGCATCCCGGTAGGCGGCCTCTTCACCGGCGCCGGGCGCCCCCACGACCCCTGCTACCACCGCGCCTGCGACGACCTCTCGAACGTCGACATGGCGGTTCTGGTGGAGATGACACGAGCGGCGGGGGAGGCCGTGGAACGCCTGTCGACCCGCAACTGAGGCGAGCGGCCAAGCCAGATCGGCCTGCCTCGTCGGGCAGCTCGACGGCCGACGCTGGGAGTGCCACTCGAGCCAGTGCTTGCCCGAGGTCTCGAGTTCAGATGCGAAGAAGTGCGAGCGCCTCGCTCGCAACAAAGCTGACGCGGCCGCCGACCCGCTCCTCCTGTACCACGCCCAACTCTGCGAGGCGCCTAAGCGCCAGCATCGCGCCTTGGGGAGTGACTTGGTGCTGTCGCGCGATCGACGGTGCGCGGACGATAGGAGAGCCGATCAGCTCGCCTGCTACACGCTTCGCCACCCCTGAGACCCCCGCGGCCCGGAGCCGCTCGAGAGCTTGCTCCCGCCATGCCATCAAACGCTCTACGCGCATCCGCGCGGTATCAGCGGCTTCCGCGACGCCCATCGCGAAGAACCGGATCCAGTCATCCCAATCCCCTGACACGCTCAGGCTCAAGAGTCCGTCCTGGTATGGGCCGCGGTGTGCCTCGAACCAGGGCGAGACAACGAGAATCGGTTCGCGAAGCACCCCATCCTGTATCAGCGACATCGCGATCAGCAACCGCCCGATCCGGCCATTGCCATCGAAGAAGGGGTGGAGTGTTTCGAACTGGTAGTGCGCCATTGCCGCACGAACGACCGCGGACAGATCTACGGGCGGATCTGTGATCCATTGAATCCAGTCAGTTACCGCAGCTCTAAGCGACGCGCCGGGGGGCGGCGGTACAAATCGTGAATCCTCGATAGGGAGCCCCCGGGAGCCGATGAACACCTGTCTCTCTCGGAGCTTCCCGGCGTTGTAGCGTTCGCTCGGAGTATCGGCCACCAATACTCCTTGAAGCCGCTCAATCAACCCGATAGTGATGGGGCGCTCCCGTATCCAGCCGAAGCCCTCTTCGGCCGCCACTACGTAGTTGAGGACTTCCCTCAGCTCGGGCGAGAGCGCGCGGCGTTCTTCGGGCTCCGACGCGAGAAGGGTTTCGAACGGCGCATACGTTCCCTCTAGCGCGCTTGTGCTCTGCGCCTCACGCCGGAGGGAAGGCCGACGAAGCAGCGCGGGTTCTGGAAACTGCTGCGACGCTTGATCGAGCCGCCCAAGGGCCGCCTCAGCAGCCGTCACCTGCCTCCAGGTCGACGAGCGGAGTTGCACCTCATCCGGAAGCGGGCTCGGTACGTACGCAAAGTGCTCAAAAGCCCGTCCGCTCAGCGGGTCGGTTCCGCTGATGGGCACAACCGTCCCGAGCGGCGATCCAGCGAGAGCGGCATGATCCATATGACAAGTATATCGACCTTTCACTTGGCATTCGGACCTCCAATACCAACGAGCCTTTGGGACTTCGATTGCCGTGACAAGCTAGAGGCGTCTCTAGTTGCCGGTCTATTTCCGCTGCCAAGTCGGCTTGCTACGGAATGCGTGGGCCGGCCTGCTACTCGCGTGGGAGCGCGTGCGGGGCGGCCCGCTCTCTCACCGACCAGGGACAGTCCAAAAGGCCGACGGGTCACGCGAAGTAGAAGACCAGCCCCAGCACCGCGTACAGCGCCAGCAGCTGCACGCCCTCGAACCAGTTCGATTCGCCCTCCTGGGTCACCAGGTTCGCGATCAGCACCGCGAACAGCAGCGCGCCCAGCTCGTAGCCGTTGAAGACCAGCGCCATCGGGTCGGGGCCCACCACGAACGACAGCAGCACCAGTAGGGGGGCCACGAAGAGCGCGATCTGCGCGCTCGACCCGATCGCGATGTTCACGGCCAGGTCCATCTTGTCCTTCGAGGCCACCAGCACCGCGACCCAGTGCTCCGCCGCGTTTCCCACGATCGCCACCACGAACACCCCGACGAAGAACTGGGACAGGCCGATCTCGTCAGACGCCTCGCTGATCGACCCCACCAGGATCTCGCTCATCACGCCGACCGCCACGGCCGACGCCGCCAGGTAGATCGCCGCCCGCCTGACCGGCCAGTGGTGGGTCTCCTCGTCCTCCTGCTCCTCGCCGAAGGGGTTGAACACCGCGCGGTGCGTCTTCAGCGAGAACCACAGCCCCGCGACGTACGACACGAGCAGCACGATCGCCACGCCGAGCGAGAGCTTCTCCAGGTCCGAGCCGAAGTCGACCCGCTCGTCGCCCACTCCGGGCAGCTGGCCACCGTGGATCAGCTGGAACACCGCCGGGAAGATCAGCGCCGCGAGCGCGAGGAACAGCATCCCCGACTGCGCGGTGGCGGCGGTGCGGTTGAAGGTCTGCTTGTCGCGGTTCCAGCCGCCGACCAGCATCGCCGCCCCCATCACCAGCAGGATGTTGCCGATGATCGAGCCGACGATTGACGCCTTAACGACCTCCTGAAGCCCCTCGAGCAGCGCGAAGAAGGCGATGATCAGCTCGGGCGCGTTGCCGAAGGTCACGTTCAGGAGGCCGCCGATGCCGGGCCCGGTACGCGCCGCGATCGCCTCCGTGGCCTCGCCCATCACCGCCGCGCACGGGATCACGCCGAGCGCCGCGGCGCCGAAGACGACCACCGGTCCGGCGTGCAGCAGCTCGAGCGCGATCGCCACCGGGATGAACGCGCCGAGGTAGTGGACGGGACGCATGGCGCGCGAACACTACGAGGTACTCTCGGACGTGGAGGGTGGAGGTGATCGACCACGTCAACAACCTGAAGCTCCAGCACCTGGTCGAGCTCTCCAAGCTGGGGGACGGCTGCGCCGCCCTCGAGCAGAGGATCGAGCGCTGGCTCTCGGAGCACGACGTGGTCTTCGCCGGCCACACGATCCCCTTCGTCCTCATGCCCCACTTCGTCTCGCCCGGGCAGCTGCGACGCGTCAAGCGCGCCGTGGCCTGCCTCTCGAACGCGCTGGACCGCTTCTGCGACGCCTACGCCGAGGACGAGCGCCTGCGCGACGAGCTGGCCGTGCCCGGGCGCGAGGACGCGCTGATCCGCCTCGATCCGGGCTACCCACGCCCGCTCAGGATCTGCCGCCTCGATGCCTTCCTGCAGGGCTACGACGTCAAGTTCCTCGAGTTCAACGCCGACTCGCCCGCGGGCATCGGCTACACCGACGTCCTCCACGAGGGGCTCACCCAGGCGATCGAGCTGCCGCGCGTGAACGCGGAGTTCGAGACCGCGTACACGCCGATGCTGCCGATGCTGTTCGCCACCCTGCTCGACGCCTACCGCGAGCTCCGCGCCGAGCGCCGCGAGCTGCCGGAGACGCCCCGGCTTGCGCTGGTCGACATCGAGGGCAGCCCGAGCGTGCCGGAATTCCGGATCGTCTGCGCGGCCGCCCGGGCGGCCGGCCTCGAGGCGATCCACGGGACGCTCGACCAGGTCGAGTACGACGGCTCGCTGCTGCGGATGCAGGGGGAGCCGGTCCACCTCGTCTACCGCCGCGCCCTGCTCGAGGATTGCCCGGAGGGCGACCTCGTGGCGGCGGCGCGCGACCGCCGCGCCGCGATCGTCAACCCCTTCCGCGCGCGCGTGGCGAACAACAAGAAGCTGTTCGCCCTGCTCCAGGACCCGCGCTTCGCCCACCTCGTCGAGGAGAAGGAGCGGCGGGTGATCGACGAGACCATCCCCTGGACCCGCGTGCTTCGTGACGGGAGGGAGAACTACGGCGACTGGGTCGTGGACCTGCTCCCCTTCGTCTCCGACAACCGCGAGCGGCTGGTGCTCAAGCCCGCCTCGGACTACGGCGGGCACGGCGTGTCGCTGGGGATGGAGACCGAGCAGGCCGTGTGGGACCGGCTGATCGAGGACCACGTCGAGGAGGGGGACTTCGTAGTCCAGGAGTACGTGCCCGTGCCGGAGGAGATGTTCCCGACCGTCGAGGACGGGCACGTCCAGATGCGGCTGAAGCGCTTCAACATCAACCCGTTCGGGATCGGCGGGCGCTACGCGGGGATGATCACCCGGATCTCGGACCAGGCGGTGATCAACGTGTCGGCCGGAGGCGGCCTCCTGCCCAGCGTGGTGGGACGCCACCGCCAGCGCCTGCTGGCCGAGGACGAGGAGGAGGAGAGCGCACGTGAAGAGCTCGTCTAGCCGCAAGCACTCGGCTCGGCCGAGTGCGCGCGGACCGCTTAGACCGCTCGGCTACGACGTCGACGACAACGCAGTTCGCTTCTCGAACTACTTCCACGTCTTACGCGAGCTGGTGCATCTCACGAACGGCTGGATGCCGCTCGAGCCCAGCTGGCCGCGCAAGTACGCGCTCGGAGACCACGTCCACGACGACGCCCGCGCGCTGACCAAGATCAAGCGGCGTCTCTACGAGCTGCGCCACCCCGCCGAGTACCCCGGCTCGCCGTCGCCGGAGCTCGACCGCCTGCTCGACCGCATGGCGGCAGCGGACTCGCCGCGCGCCTACGTGGAGGTCGCCTACGGCGAGGCCAAGCCGGCGCTGGTGCGGGCCATGCGCACCCACCTCGAGCGGCTCGACCCGGTCGCCGACGAGCCGTCGCTGCGCCTGCTCACCCAGCTGGCCGGGCGCCAAGAGGCCCACGTGGCGGAGCTCGGCGACGGCCTGCGCGG
>JBOGXT010000786.1:0-10029 GCA_050694635.1 Thermoleophilaceae bacterium | reverse complement strand
GCGATGCGGCCGACGAGCGCGCCCCCGACCACGACGGGGTGGCCGGTGGGCGGCAGCTCGCCCAGACCAAGGTCGGCGACAAGTGCAAGCGCCAGCGGCAGCGAGCGATTCATTCCGATGTCCCCGGCGCCGGGGCCCGACGCTCGACACCGCGGCGGACGGCGTCGGTCACGATCCGCCCGACAGCTGAGCCGAGCTGGGTCGCCGATCCGGCATGGCGCACCTCGCGGCCGGAGGTGCGTCGCCAGAGAATGGCGATCGCGTCGGTGCTCGTGCCGCTGGCCACGCGGCCGCTCGGGGTCGTGACCCCCGCTTCGACGAGTGCGGCGGCCTTCGCCTCGGCGGCCAGCATCGCGAGTTCGACCGCGGCAGCCTCACCGATGCGCCGGGCGCACAGCAGGACGATGTTGATGGTGCCCGGTCGCGCCCGAACGTGCTCTCCTGCTCGCGCCGCATTGCGCAAGCCGACCGTCACGATCGCGCGTACGTCGACGTCGGCTGCGCGAGCGGCGAAGAGCTGGGTCTCGGCGAGATCGACCGCCGTCATTAGGCCTACCGTCGGACCGTCGAGCCCAAGCGAACGAACAGCGGCGCGCAGGTCGCGTTCGGGTCGCTCGCAGCGATAGGAGAGCGGCACCTGGAGATGGACCAGCGAGCGCACATGACGACGTCCGCCCACGAGCACCGCGCTGCTCAGGACCTGCCAGGGCGCCGCCATGCAGAGTGTCACGACGCCGCGCCGGCGTTCGTAACGAACACCGTCAAGCAGCTCGTGCCGCTCGAGCACCGGAGCCGAGCCGAGGGCTGTCACGCGGCGACGTCGGCGACCAGCGCCGCGAGAAAGGCGAGCTCAACCGCGGCCCCGTGGCCATCGCCCGTGACGGCCCCGAACCGGCGGGCGAGCACGAGAAGCGTCGCGACGCCGGCGGCGACGCCGGCCAGCGCGGCGATCGCATGCCTGGCAGATCCGCCGACATATATGACTAACGCAAGGGTCGCAAGGCATGCGAGGCCGTCGCGGGGACGTACTGCCTCCCCCCACCAGCGACCCAATCCGGTGCCCGCGTGTGGCACCAGCTGCCCGCCGAGGACGGGAACGGATCTCGAGCTCGCGCCTGCCACGATGAGTGCGGGCACGGTCCCGACTCCAGTCAACCCGGCGATCGCCGCCGCATCGGCGAGCAGAACGAGGCTCACCGCGGCGGCGCCGAGAGCGCCGACGGCTGGGTCGCGCCGGGCGCGCTCGGCCCGCTCAGCGGTCGGCGCGGCGAGCGCGTCGATCGTGTCCGCCAAGCCGTCCAGGTGGAGCCCGCCCGAGGTGAGCGCGACGATACCCACCGCGAGCGCTGCACCGAGGAGCGGCGCGTCGCTCATCACGAGTACGGGCAGCGCGGCGAGAAGCCCGATCCCGGCGCCGACGAAACCGAATGCCGCCGCGCCTGACGCGTCGCGCCGAGCGGGCACCGGCAGCCGCGTGAGGAATCCGACGGCAGAGAGGATGGTCCGCGGAACCTGTGCAACGCCGGCGGGGACCATCAGAACTCGATCCCCCGCTGGGCGGCGACGCCTCGGTCGAGATGGTGACGGACGAGGCGAACCTCGCTCACCGTGTCGGCTCGTGCGACCAGCCCCGGGGTGGCATCGCGCCCGGTGAGGAGGACGTGCACGCCGTCGGCGCGCCCGTCGATCAACGTCAGCACCTCAGACTCGGTGACGAGACCGGCCGTAATCGCGCCGCAGATCTCATCGAGCACAACGAGGTCAACTTCTCCCGACGTCAGATGCACGCGCGCCCGCTCGAGGCCGTGACGTGCAGCCTCGACATGGGCAGACATCGGAATGCGAGGGTCCCGCAAACGCTCGATGGTGAACCCGAGCCCGGTTCGCTCGACACTGATCGGTAAGTCAGTTGCCGCGAGCGCCCGAACTTCGCCGGTCTGCCAGGCGCCCTTGATGAATTGAATGATCGCGACTCGCAATCCGGCGCCGGCGGCACGGAGCGCCTGGCCGAATCCGGAGGTCGTCTTGCCCTTGCCGTCGCCGGTCACAAGCAGCACGAGCGAGGCGCGGCGCTCGCTCATCGCTCGGACTCGTAGTCGATGACGAGGGCCCGGCGGCGGCGGCGGACGACGGCGGAGGCGAGCGTGACCTCGAATGAGGCCCCGATCGCCGCCGGGGCGATGTCGCCTGCCGAAGCGTCGAGTGCCACCTGGCCGCGGTCGACGACGACAACGCGATCCGCGGCGGCGAGGGCTGCGTCGAGGTCGTGGACGGCGGCGATAACCGACCGACCCGACGCCGCCCAGGCGCGAAGGGCTCGGAGCGTGTTCGCGACTCGCGCGACGTCGAGGTGCGAGGTCGGCTCGTCGAGCAAGAGGACCTCGGGATCCTGTGCTTCGAGCGCCGCCAACCAGACGCGCTGACGCTCGCCGTCCGACAGCGTTCCCAAGCGCCGATCTCGGAGGGACGCAAGGTCGAAGCGGCGGAGGGCCCTTTCAACGGACCTGTCGCCCCGGCCAGTCGTGCGCCACCAGCTGCGGTGGGCAAAGCGCGCAAGGGCGATGACGTCGTCGACGCGGAAGGCAGAAGGAACGGCGATGCGGGCCGGCGCGAGGAAGGCGATTCGGCGGCCACGCTCGCGAGGCGAGAGCGTTTCGAGTGGACGGCCGCCGAGAAGGACGCGGCCTTCGGCCGGTCTGGCAATCCCTGCCAGCAGGCGCAGCAGCGACGTCTTGCCGGCGCCGTTGGGTCCGACCAACGCGACGAACTCACCGCGGGCTACCGTCAAGCTGACGCCCGCGACCGCGTCTGTGTCTCCGTAGCGCAGGTACACCCGCTCAGCCACGAGCGAGGTCATGTCAGCCGCTCCCGCCGATGGCGCAACAGGACCAGGAAAAAGGGACCGCCAACAGCCGCGGTGACAACGCCGACCGGCAGGTTGCCCTCCGGCAACAGCGTCCGTGCAGCGAGGTCGGCCAAGACGAGGAAGGCGGCGCCGCCGAGCGCCGAGAGGAGAAGCAACGGCCGGTGCGCTGGGCCAGCGAGGAGCCTTACCACGTGCGGGGCGATGAGGCCGACGAACGCGATCAGCCCGCTCGCCGACACGGCTGCCGCGGCGACCAGGGTGGCGGCGCCGATCGTCGCGAGCTTCGTCGCCTCTACGCGGAGACCCATGGCCGCCGCGGCTTCCTCATCGAGCTGGAGAAGGTCCAGACTCGGCCCGAGCAACAGCAGGCAGACGAGTCCGCCAGCAATTGGGAGTGCAATCCGCGCCACCAGCTGCCAGTCGGCGGTATTGAAGCCGCCCAGGAGCCACGCGTAGGCGGCGAAGATTCGCTCGCCGGATGAGAAAAGAAGGAACGAACTGATTGCGCCGCCAATTGCCGCGACGGCCACCCCGGCGAGGAGCAATGACGCTACGGACGTTTGACCGCCGACCCTCGCGAGCGCGATCGCAAGGGACACAGCAGCAAGCCCGCCGACGAATGCGGCCGCCTGGACTGCCCCGAGCGCGTACGCAATCGGCGGCAAGCTCATCGTGAGGACCACGACAGCCGCAGCGCTGGCTCCGGACGAGACACCGACAAGATAGGGATCGGCAAGTGGATTTCGGAACACGCCCTGGAGCGCCGCGCCCGCGGTTGCCAGCGCGGCTCCCGTCAGGCCGGAGAGGACGACCCGCGGCAAGCGAACCTCGAGCAGGATTGCGGCGAGGCTCGGATCACCCGCGAACGGCCGGCCACTGGCCTGCCCGATGAGGATCGCCAGCTGATCGGCCAGCGGGATCACGATCCGGCCCACCGCCGTCGCCAGTGCGACGCTGGCGATGAGGAGGACAGCCAGGACCATGCCCACGAGCGGGAATCCTTTGGATGGGATTCGTATGGTCGCCACGAGGGCTCAGTCCTCTGGGTGGAGAGCGGCTGCGATGACCTCGAGCGCGTCGACGACGCGTGGCCCGGGGCGCGAACCGATGTCGGGATCGATGACGACGATGCGCCCGCTCTCGACGGCGGAGACGGTCGTCCAACCGGCTCGGCTCGCGACTGCGTCCGGTGTGACCCCGGCCACTTCGTCGGCGAGGAGGATGACCGTCGGGTCGGACTGGATGACTTCCTCTGCGCTCAGCTGCGGGAATGCTTCGCCAGCCGTCGCGGCGATGTTGCGGCCCCCCGCGCGTCGAATAACGTCGTCGATGAAGCTGCCCGGCCCGGCCGTGAAGAGACTGGGATCGAGCTCGTAAAACACACTGACCAAGTCGCGCCCGGCCACTCGCGCATCGACCGCGGCGATGCGCGCACGCAGGTCCGCGACGACCCTTTCGGCCTCGGTGTCGTCGCCGACGAGCTGGCCGAGCAACAGCAGATTGAGCAGGACGCCTTCGATGTTGCGTGCCGACAGGACGAGCGTCGGAATGCCTTGCTCGTCGAGCGCCGGTACGAGCTCGGCCAGGTGGACATCGGTGACGAGAACAAGGTCGGGTCGGGCGCCGATGATGGTTTCGAGGTCCGGCTCGATGTAACTGCCGATCGAGGTCCGCGAGGACGCTTCTGGCGGGTAGTTCGAGAACTCGTCCACCGCCACCACCTCGTCGCCGAGGCCAACGGCGAATGCGAGCTCGGTCGTGCTCGGCGCGGCCGACACGATCCGGGCAGGTGGCGCGGCAAGGGTGACGATCCGGCCGGCGTCGTCGCGCACGGTGATCGCGCTGGCGGCGGGGCTTGTGAGAGCGGAAGGCGCGGACGTAGCAGGGGCAGTGACGCCGGGTATCGGCGACCGTGTGGTGGCGGTTCCGGTACACGCCGTCACCGCAGCCACGAACACGGCCAGAACGAAAGCCCGGATGATGTCGACGCGCATGAGCTACCTCCTCGGGTAAGCGAACGACGCTGTAGTCGCGCCCCGAGGGGATGGGTCCAAGAGCACAACAAACCCTCGGCCCATCGAGGGACGAGGGAAGTTCGGACGAAGCCGGACGGCCCGGGCCTTTTCACTCGAAGGCGGACGAATGGACCCGACAGAGGCCGGCGATCTGGCTCCCGCCCATTCGGGGCGGATACAGTTGCGGGACAGCGCCGGCATCGCACCGGCTTCCCCGTTGCCTTAAACCCTGAGGGTAAGGCACCTCTATCGCTTTATGACGTTGAGGTGGCGATCCTAGTCGATCCCGAGTGCCGCCGCAAGCCAAGTACCGCACTCGCTTCGCGCGGTTGAGCCACGACGGGGGCGTATTGCCGGTAAGTCAAGGTGGTGCTCCTACAGCAGGCCAAGCAGGTCCTCGACGCGAGAGAGCACCGTTGCACCGCATCGATCGGCCAGCCCCGTCCGCCTGGCATGTGACGCCGCCGCCTTGTCGGTGACCACGATGTCGCAGTAGGGCAGGGTCGAGCCCAGGGCGTCGATGTCGAACACGTCGTTCGGCGTCCAGCGGTGGTTCGGGTCGCGGTGGTACGCCGCCTTCATGGTCACGGCGACGTCGAAGCTCGGCATCTGCACGAACCCCTCGCGGGCGGCGGCGTCGTCCGCGAAGACCGACTCGCTGCCCTTGCCCCGCGCGATCAGCCCGCGGGTGAACTTGTCGAGGAGCTCGACGATCACCTCGTGTGTGGCGATGACGTCGCGGATGCGGCCGCGGCGCCACTCCGGCTCGGCGGCCAGCCGTGCCGCCTGCGCGATCTCCTGCTGGGCGCGGCGCGTCGCGTGCTCGTAGGCCACGAACGGGTTGTAGCCGTGCCGCTTGAGGTCGGCCTCGTCCTCGGCGTTCGACGGGCCCTCGATGACCTGGCGGTTGAGCCTGACCTCGGCGTCAGCCAACGTGGCGTCCCACCACTCTGAGCCGCGGGGATGGGCTGACCGAGCCCAGTCGGTCATGTCCTCGCCGGTGTCCTTGTTGCGGACGCGCCATCCACCCATCTTGCCGAACGCGCGCGCGACGCCCCAGGCGAGGTACGCGAGCGGAGCGACCTTCGGATCGGGTCGCGGACCGACGACGCGGTCCAGCAGCGCCTCGACTTCATGGTCAGCGATGAGCGAGCGGGACGTTATGACGACGAACCGCGAGAGCGCCTGCATGACGTCGGCGAGGTCCCGCCGCTGGCGGAACGACGCCATCCTCGAGACCTCCATATAGATGGCGTCGGACAGTGGGAACAGCGCTGCATGCCGCCCGAGCGCGTCGATGCAGGCGTCGAGCGCCGGGCGGAACGGCTCGCCGCCAGGGTGCCCGGCCATCGCCTTCGAGAACTCGACCCAATGGTTCAGGTCGAGGTACACGAGCTTCGGCGGGCGCTCCTGCAGCACGAGCGTAGGCGGCCGCAAATAGGCGGTCGGGATCGGGCTTAGCGGCGGGGCGCCTGCCGGCGGAAACATGGCGCCCAGCCCATGCGCGAAGGCGACAGCTCGTTTGTCTGAGCTCACGATCAACCACGCCGGCTCGCGGCGGACCGAGACGCGTACCGTCTCCGCGGCCACCCTGCGCTAAGCCCACGCCGTGCTGCATGGGGCGCTCGACCGAGCGGTCGCTTGGCGGCTGATCGAGCGCAACCCGGCCAGCGGCGCCAGCCTGCCCCGCGCCACATCCCCCGAGATGCGGCCGCTGTCGCCCCCCGAGGCACAGGGCTTCCTCGCGGCCGCCGAGGGCCACCCGCTCGAGCCGCTGTTCGTGCTGGCGGTCACGACCGGCATGCGTCAGGGCGAACTGCTGGGCCTGCGCTGGCGCGATGTCGACTGGGTTGCCTGCCGCATCGGCGTCCACCACACGCTGGTCCGGATGGATGGTCGCTGGTGGCTGGGCGAGCCGAAGACGGCCAAGAGCCGGCGCGCGATCGAGATCACGGCCCCAACGCTCGACCTGCTACGTGCGCACTGGGCCCGCCAGGCCGAACGCCTGCTGGCGAGCGGACATCGTATGACCGACGACGACCTCGTCTTCTGCGACGCGGCCGGCGAGCCGCTGTGGGGCCGCCATGTGACGACCCTGTCCCTCAAGGCCCTGCTGCGCCGCACCGGCCTGCCTCCGGCCCGGGCCGCCACAGCCTTGAGCAACCGATCGCGCCGAGCCTCGCCTACGCCCTCTGCCGGTGCCAGCAGGACATCCACATCCTCGGAGAAGCGCTCGATGACGCCGTACGCCTTGGACAGGCTCGTCCCACCCTTGAAGATCAGGAGCCCGTCGTCCACGGGACGAGCGATGCTGCGCAGCAGCTCGACCACCCACACGTCCTTCTCGACGTCCGCCAGCGGCAGGCCGAGCCGCTCCGAGGCCGCTGCGGCAAGGGCCGCCAGATCAGCCGGCTGGTCGCGGAGGCGCGTCACGCCGCGGCGGCGAACAGCTGCCCAAGGCTGGCGCGCACGCTGGGCGGCTCGCGGTGCGCGGCCTTGACCAGGCGCTCCGGCCGAATGCGACCTTCGCTGGCCAGCCCGCGGACCACATCCCCCAGCGCCTCCGCATCGCCCTCGCCGTGCGTCGGCCAGGCACGAATTGCTTCCAGCGCCGCGATCTCCTCAAAGGTGAGGTGCAGTCGATCGGGATTGCGCCGAACGTGGAAGCGAACGCCATCGACTCCGGTTGGCGCTGCGCCCACGATCGCTACCTCGTCGACCGCCGGGACCTGGGTGGTGAGACCCAACGCGCGCAGCGCACTCCAGCCGGCGGGTCCAGCTCCGGCACCTCGCGTCACCTCGAGCGCCACCTCCATAGGGCGTGGCCGCGTCTTCCCAAAGCGACTGTTGACGCCGCGATAGTAGAGCCCCTTCCGGGCGCGCACGATCGGTGCGTCGGAGGCCGCCAGCCGAGACAGTGCGTGCTCGACCGCGTGGCGGTGATGGTGATGAGGGGCGAGATCCGCGACCCGCAGGAACGTACCGGGTCGCGCGCGTCGCACCCTGTCCTTGATCGTGGCTGCGGTTGAGACATCCATGGGAGCATATCGTATCGACTTTCTCCCAGTTGTCAAGCGTCCGGATACGCCACGCTACGCCGCTGTCATGTCGATGCTGGAGACCCCCGGCGACCAAAGGCAGTCAGCGACACTACATCGACTGCCGGCCGCGACTCATGATCACGCCGCTCGCGAGCATCAAGAGGGCGAGCGCGACTGTGCCGCCGTCCCACGACGCCATCATCGAGCCTGACACCGCCGCGACCAGCTGGTTGGCGAGCATGATCGCAGCCCAGACGATCATCAGTGGTCCGCTGGCGCGGCCGAGCCGTGTGACGAGCGGCGTGATCAGCACGACGCCGTGGGCGATGACCACCAGGCCGACGCCAACCATCACCCCATCGTTCATCGGCATCATGCCGGTGCCGTCGCCGATGCCCAACGTGACCGAGTAGATGCCCGACACGAGCGCGATGGCGGAAGCGAACAGACGCGCGTCGGAGAACATCGTCAGGTCGGCGTCCCGCGTGGACCGAAGAAGATGATGAGCACACCGACCAAACAGACCGCGTCGCCAAGCAGGTCCCAGCGGTCGGGGCGGAACCCGTCGACCACGTAGCCCCACGCCAACGCCATGATGATGAAGATCCCACCGTAGGCGGCGTAGACCCGCCCGAACTCGGGCGAGGCCTGGAAGGTCACGATCACGCCGTAGCCGATCAGCACCAGCGCGCCGAGCAGGCCGAAGGGCCACGGGCGCGACTCGCGCAGGAACTGCCATACCAGCCAGCCGCCGCCAATCTCGGCCAGGCCGGCCAACGCGAACAGGGCGAGCGCGCGAGCGAGGTCTGGCATACCGCTTACGGTAGTGGCTCACGCGTGGCGGGGCTTGCGCCTCCGACGGACGATGGCGGTCGCCCCAGCGGCCACGGCCGCAACGCCGCCGACCGCGGCCACGGCTGGCGCGGCCAGGACGGCACCCACGATCAACGGCGCACAGCAGGCCGCGCACGCGCCACCCAGCACAGCCAGGTCGCGCTTCGGCACCTCGCTCACTGGTCGATCGCGAGCAGGCCATGGACGGCGGGCTCGCCGCCGATGCCGGCGCTGATCTCGAGTGCCCGCGCCGGGCCATCGATACGAAGGGTGAAGGTGTAGAAGGCGCAGCACTCCGACTCCAGGGCCGCCAGCTTGGCGATCGGCTCGATCAGCTCGTCGGCGGCGAACGTCAGGCGGGCGCCGCCGGGGATCGGCTCGATCTGCGCGGCGCGGTCGCGAAGCGCGCGCCAGTCAGCCAGCCGCTGCTTGAGCTCGGCGGTGTCGAGGGTGCACGACGCGCCGATCATGCGCTCCGCGGCCATCGGGAGCTCGGATCGTGATTGTGTTGGCCGGACGCAGGCGCAGTCGGGCCCACACGTCTCCGCGGCACCGAGGGTGGCGGCCACCGCGTCGAGGTCAGCCCCCAGCTGGGTGAGCTCCTCCAGGCGCCGAGCCGTCGCGGCGCGCTGGTCGTGGACCTTGGTGCGCAGCTGCTCCTGGACCGGACCGCACTCGTCGCCGTCCCACAGGCGGACGAGCTCGGCCAGGTCGTCGAGGTCGATGCCGAGCGTCTTGGCGCGCTGGACGAAGGCGAGTCGCGCGACGGCGCTTTCGTCATAGCGGCGGTAGCCCGCGTCGCTGCGAGCTGGCGCGGGCAGGATCCCGATCTTCTCGTAGTAGCGCAACGTGGTCGCCGGCATGCCGCTGCGCCGCGCCAGCTCGGAGATCGTGAGGGTGGTCATGCGACCAACCATAACCTTGGACGCCGGTCGAAGGTCAAGAGATCCAGTTGCGTACCCCCAGAGGGGCTAGGCAGGTACCGCATGCTCGCGTCGCCCCGGTGAACTGCGCAAGATCGACGCGGACCTCCCGCGGCCCCCGTCTCGATCAGGGCCCAGCTAGCCCACAGGTCGCCGACCTTCGATTTGCCGGGCGGGGCGAACTTTGTCTTTGGGGTATGAGAGCCAGACGACCCTTGCTCTTGCAGTGCGGCATTGGGCCACTCTCAAGTTTGACCCATCACCCGTGAACTCAAGCCGCACTCATGCAGAGAGGATGACCGGCCGGATCGGCGGACACCTCAGGTCTCGCTCGCTACTTAGGACCCGGG
>JBOGXT010000785.1:0-5812 GCA_050694635.1 Thermoleophilaceae bacterium | reverse complement strand
CGACAGGGGCACGATGCTGCTGGCCACCACGACGAGCACGCGGGACTCCGGGCTGCTGGACGAGCTGCTGCCGGCCTTCGAAGAGAGCTCGGGCTGCTCGGTCAAGCCCCTCGCGGTGGGGTCCGGCGAGGCGATGGAGCTCGGGGCGAAGGGTGACGCCGACGCGCTGCTGGTTCATTCGCCGGGCGCCGAGGAGGAATTCATGGAAGCCGGCCACGGGGCGGGCCGAGCGCCGGTGATGCACAACGATTTCGTGCTGGTGGGCCCGGCCGAGGACCCGGCGGGGATCGAGAACGCCGCCGGCGCGCCGGACGCGATGGCGCGGATAGCCCGCGCCGAGGCTCGCTTCGCCTCCCGCGGCGACGAGTCCGGCACCCACGTCAAGGAGCTGGAGCTATGGGAAGCGGCCGGGATCGAGCCGGGCGGCTCGTGGTACATCGAGACCGGCCAGGGCATGGGCGAGACGCTGACCATCGCGAGCCAGAAGCAGGCCTACACGCTCTCCGACCGCGGGACCTTCCTGGCGACCAAGAGTTTGGACAGCGAGCTGCTGTTCGAGGGCGGGCAGGAGCTGCTCAACCCGTACCACGTGATCGTCGTCCGCGGCGACGAGGTGAACGGCGCCTGCGCCCGCGCCTTCTCGAGCTGGCTGACCGCGCCGGCCACCCAGCGCAGGATCGAGCGCTTCGGCGTCGCCGAGTACGGCGAGCCGCTGTTCTTCGCCGACGCGGAGGGCTGATGGACCCGATCCACGAGGTCCTCGGGCGGTCGGCCCTCGTCTCCTTGACAGCGACGGCCATCGCGCTCGGCATCGGCGTCCCCCTGGGCACCTGGCTCGCGCTCGCCCGCCGTCGTGGCCGGCGGCTGCTCGCGACCTTCCTGAACACCGGCATGGCGATCCCCACTGTGGTGGTCGGGCTTGTCGTGGCGCTGCTGCTCTGGCGCAGCGGGCCGCTCGGCGATCTGGGACTGATCTACACCCTGCGCGGCATGATCGTCGCCCAGGTGCTGATCGCCTTCCCGCTGATCGCCGGGATCACGATGGCGGGCCTGCAGGCGCTGCCGCCGGAGCTGCCCGACCAGCTCCGCGGCCTGGGCGCCAACCGGCGCCAGCTCGTGGTCCGCCTCTGGCTGGAGGCCCGCGTGCCGCTGCTGGCGGCGGCGATGGCCGGCTTCGGGCACGCGATCTCCGAGGTGGGGGCGGCCACGATCGTCGGCGGGAACATCCACGGACAGACCCAGGTCATGACCACGTCGATCGTCGAGGACGTGGGCAGGGGTGAGTTCAACGAGGCGCTCGCCTACGCCGGCGTGCTGCTGGCTCTCGCCTTCGTCATCAATGCGCTGCTGACCTCGGTGCAGCAGCGGGCCGCCGCATGGGCGCAATCCTGACCCTGCGCGCCATACGCCACCGCCGCGGCGCCCGTCAGGTGCTCGCCATCGAGGAGCTCGATCTCCAGCCCGGCGAGCGCCTCGCCGTGCTCGGCCCCAACGGCGCCGGCAAGACCACGCTGCTCCGCCTCCTCGCCGGGCTCGAGACGCCGACGGCGGGCACGATCGAAATTGACGGCGTCGGCATTGCCGACGCCGACACCGCGCTGCGCCGCCGCATCGGGTACGCCACCCAGCGCCCGGGACTGCTCTCCACAAGCGTCAGGCGCAACGTCGAGCTGCCCCTTCGCTGGCGAGGCATACCCCGGGCCGCCCGCCAAACCGCGGCGCTGACTGCCCTCGAACATCTGGGTGCCGGCCACCTCGCCGACCGCAAGGCGCTCGCGCTTTCGGGCGGCGAAGCCCAGCGCGTAAGCCTTGCCCGCGCGCTCGCCCTCGAACCGAGCGTGCTCCTGCTGGACGAGCCGGCCGCCGGGCTCGACGCCGACGCCCGACAGGCGTTTATCGACGACCTCGAGACGGCGCTCGCCAATCGGGCGACAACGCTGGTGCACGTCTCCCACCGCGCGGACGAGGCGCTTCGCCTGGCTGACCGCGTGGCCATCCTCTCCGACGGCGTGGTCCGCCAGCTCGGCACCCCCGCCTCGGTCGTCCAGCGGCCCGCCGACGCAACCGTCGCCAAGCTCGTCGGCTACGACAACGTCATCCCCGTCGAAACCGACCGGACGGGACAGGTACTCATCGCCGGCGTGCGCTGCGGACTTCCGGCACCCGACACGCCGGGCGCGGGCACGCTAGCCGCGTGGGGATCCGCCATCCGCATCACACCGCCGGGTCGCGGGCCGCTCGACGCCACGGTCGAGCGTCTCTCCCCGGGTCCCGGCCACTGGGAAGTGATCCTCGCCGCCGGCGAGACTCTACGAGCACATCTCCCACTGGACGCCGTGCCACCCGAAACGGGCGAACTCGTCGCCGTGAATGTCGACCCTGCACAGGCCACGGTCATCACCGGACGCAGCGCTCCGTAGCGCTTACCGTGGTTCGCCAGAACGCCCACAGCCGCCCCAATAGGACAGGCGAAGAACCGCGTGCAGGGGCTGCGGGCCCGCCAAGGAATCCAGCACAACCACAGCGACCTGTGGACGAGGAAGGGCGGCCGCTTCCTCGAGGGGCTTGAGCTGCGCGAGGCGCCGCGGCGGCGCCTGGACAGTCTGCTGCGGCTAGTCGACGCGTTCGACGAGGAGTCGGTCGGCCCTGAGCTTTCCGAGTCGGCTGGAGGCTCGGCGCTGACGCTGCAGCTCGGCCGGATCCCGCCGGCGCGGGCGTCGTAGCCGGGCGCGTGCGGTCCGCGATGACATACTGACGCTTGGGACAACCATCGCGATGAAGCGCAACCAGTCCGTCCTCAAGGCAGCCGCAATCCTGCGCGCGGCCGCTGCCCAGCCAGACGGCGAGACGGCGTCCGGGCTGGCGCGCGCTGCGGGGCTTCCGCAACCCACGGCCCTGCGGTTGATCCGTACGCTGGAGGAAGAGGGCTTCCTCACGCGCCTTTCCGCCGACGGCCGGTACGTCATCGGCGCCGGGCTGCTTCGTCTCGGCGGTGGAGCCGACACCGCCCAGCTGCTCATAGCGGCTGCCCGCGGCGCACTGGCGGAGCTTGCTGAGCAGGTTCGCGAGACCGCGACGCTCAGCGTTCCGCGCGGGCGCGACGGCATCGAGGTTGTCTTCCAGATCGACGGACCGCACCTGATCCGCGCGATCAGCTGGGTCGGCGGGCGCTACCCGCTGCACGCAAGCTCCGGCGGCAAGGTTGTCCTGTCGACCTGGGACGCCGCTCGCCTCGACAGCTTCCTGCGCACTCCGCTCGAGCGGTGCGCCTCGAAGACGATCACCGATCCCGACGCGCTGCGGCGCGAGACCGACCGCGTGCGGGAACGGGGCTACTCGGTGATCGTCGATGAGCTCGAAGACGGGCTTGCGGCCGTAAGCGCTCCGGTGTTCTACCGGGACGGCCCCCGGTCCGATGGTTCCGAGCGTCTGCTCGGGATCGTCAACGTGAGCGGCCCCAGCTTCCGCTTCGACGCGAAGGCGAGGGCGCGCGCCGTGCCGCTCGTGCGGGCGACCGCTAAGAAGATCGAGCGAGAGCTGCGCCCGCCCGTGGGCGCGGTGGCCTGAGCGCCCGTCAAGCCGCCACCGCGGCGCACGCTCGCCACCAGCGAAGGCCGGCCCTTCCGCGTGCCGGCCGCTTCCGCTTGCCTTGACACGTGTCGGCGACCAAGCTACCCTTCACTACGCGAGTATCTATCTGTTCACTCAGTGACTAAGACGCGATGATCGACTGCGACGTCCACCAGAACTTCAACAGCCTGAAGGACCTCCTCTCCTGGCTGGATCCGGCCTTTCGTGACCACGTCGAGCGCGGCGGCTATCACGGCTTCGAGCTGCCGAACTACCCCTGGGTCCATCCGCACGGGTTCATGATGGGCGACGCCGTGCCGCCGGCCGGCGGAGTTCCGGGGTCGGACTACGAGACGCTGCGCGAGCAGCTGCTCGACCGCTACGACGTCGAGTACGCGATCCTCACCGGCGAGGACATCCTCAACGTCTCCTGCTTGCCCCACGTCCCGCTGGCGGCGGCTATTGCGCAGGCCTACAACCGCTGGCTGGTCGAGGAGTGGCTGTCGCGCGACGACCGGCTGCGCGGATCGATCGTCGTCGCCACCCAGGACGCTGACCGTGCGGCGGCGGAGATCCGGCGCGCCGGCGACCACCCACAGGTCGTGCAGGTCCTCGTCTCCTGCGGCGCGCTCACCGGCTACGGCGACCCGCGCTACTGGCCGATTTACGAGGCCGCCGTCGAGATGGGGCTACCGGTCGCCATGCACGTGGGCGCCGAGGGGCTGGGGATGAACCCGCCGCCGACGGCGACGGGCTACCCGAGCTTCTATCTGGACTGGCACACGCTGCTGCCGACGACGGCGATGTCGCACCTCGTAAGCCTGGTGGTGCACGGCGTCTTCCAGCGCTACCCCCAGCTGCGCATCCCCGTCATCGAGACCGGCGTGGCGTGGCTCGCCCCGCTGCTGTGGCGGCTGGACGCAAACTGGAAGGCGCTACGCACCGAGGCGCCGTGGGTCGGGCGACCGCCGAGCGAGATCGTCCGCGAGCACTTCCGCTTCACCACGCAGCCGCTCGAGCAGCCCGCCAACGGCCGTCACCTGCACCAGGCGCTCGAGATGGTGGAGGGAATGGAGGACATGCTGATGTTCGCGACGGACTATCCGCACTGGGACATCGACACCCCCCGGCTCGTCGAACGGCGCCTGCCGCGCGAGTGGCGGTCGAAGGTCATGAGCGAGAACGCGCGGGCGCTGTACCGCCTGCCCGTGCGTGACCCGCGGGAGGTGGCCTCGCGATGAACGCCACGTCAGCCATCTCCCGCGCGCGTGTGCCGGTGCTGGACGCGGCGGAGCTGCCGCCCGGGGCACGGGCGACCGTGGAGGCCTTCGGCGGCAGGATCGCGCTCTTCAACGTCGACGGCGCGATCCGGGCGGTCAACAACGCCTGCCCGCACGCCGGCGGGCCGATCTGTCACGGCCACATCGGCGGGCGGCTGCTGCGCTCGGCGCCGCTGGAGTACGTCTGGAGCGACGAGCCGGTGGTCACGTGCCCGTGGCACGGCTGGCAGTTCGACCTGGCCACCGGAGGCGCGCTCTTCGACCCCGAGGTGACCGTGCCGGTCTACGACGTCGTCGTCGAGGACGCGCGGATCTACCTCCTCGAGCCGGCGGATTGACGAGGGCAGCATGGTCAGGCGTGTCGTGATCGTCGGGGGCGGGGTCGCCGCCATGCGGTGTGCGCTCGAGCTGCGGACGCTCGGCTTCGACGGCGGCGTGACGGTCGTCGCGCGCGAGGAGACGCAGCCGTACGACCGCACGCTCGTCTCGAAGGACCTGCTCGCGGAGGAGCCGGTCCCCGACTCGATCCTGCTGCTGAACCCCTCGGAGGCGTACGCGGAGGCAGCGATCGCCCTCCGCACCGCCACGGCCGCGACGGGCCTCGATCTCGCCGCCCGCCGCATCGAGGTGGACACCGGTCGCGCCGTGCCGTTCGACCGTCTCGTCATCGCGACGGGCGGCGAAGCGATCCGCCCGATGCCGCTGATGGCCGACGGCGTCATCGTCCTGCGCGACCGCGTCGATGCCGCGCGCCTGCGCGAGCGCCTCGACGGCGCCGAGCACGTGGCGATCGTGGGCGGCGGGTTCATCGGCACCGAAGTCGCTAGCGCCGCGGTGGCACGGGGCCTGCGGGCGACGATCGTCACGCCGCAGCCCGCCCCGCTGGCGAGTGCGCTGGGCCCGCAGGTCGCCGAGCGCGTCGCCGCGCTGCACCGGCTCCAGGGGGTGGAGCTGGCCACAGG
>JBOGXT010000784.1:0-4218 GCA_050694635.1 Thermoleophilaceae bacterium | reverse complement strand
CGTGGAGACACGGGGACCAGGTGGCGAGCGGCTCCTGCTCGAGCCGACGCGGGAGGAGCACGCCGAGCGCCTGAGGGAGCTTCGGGCCACGCCCGAGGTCGCGCGCTGGTGGGACCCGGCACCCGAGGGCTGGCCGCAGGAGGGGGAACCCAACCTGTGCATGCTCGCGCTTCTCGTCGACGGCGAGGTCGCCGGCTACGTGCAGTTCTTCGAGGAGCCCGACCAGACCGCCCGGCACGCCGACGTAGACATCTTCTTAGGGCCCGCCGCGCAAAATCGCGGACTCGGCACCGAAATCATGCGCACCGTGGTGCGCCACCTGATCGAAGATCGCGATCACCATCGAATCACGCTCGGCACGTCGGTCGACAACGCACGGGCTATCCACGTCTACGAGAAGGTGGGGTTCCGCCGCGTCGGCGTGCTGCGCAAGGCGGTGCTAAGCCATCGGACCGGCGAGTGGGAGGACGAGCTGCTGATGGAGCTCGTCACGTGAGCCGATCCGGCTCGTCTTTGCCGGCGACGGAGTCCTTGAAGCTGCGCATCCCGCCGCCGAGCGACTTGCCGAGCTCCGGCAGTCGCTTGGGGCCGAAGATGATCAGCGCGACGACCAGGACGATCACCAGTTCCATCGGCCCCGGCATCATGACTTCACGAACGGCTTCACGGCGTCGAGCACCTGCTGCATCTCGAGCGCCTTGTCGAACCCGCCGTCGGAGATCGGCGCGCCGTTGAGCGTGCGGATCGCGGCGGCGTGGCGGGCCTCCACCTGCACGATCGAGCCGGCTGCCGCCAGCACGTCGGTGGACTCGATCGCCGGGGCGGCGCCGTTGTAGGCGCTCACGCCGGTGTCCTCGAGCGTCTGGGCGAGCTCGAGGAAGCTCTTCTGGCTCGCGAAGGCGTCCCCGAAGTCCACCCCGGGGGCCTTGACCGGCGTGCCGCCGAGGTCCTCGATCGTGGTCATGAGCGCCTTGACGTGCTCGCTCTCGTTGTCGCGGATCTCGGTGGCGAGGCTCTTCACGTCGCCCGAGAGTCCGCCGACCCGCTTCAGGGCCTGGGTGTAGTAGGCCGTCTCGAGGTACTCGAGCGTCAACGCGAAGTTGAGGATCTCGACGTCTCCGCCGCCCTCCTGAGCGATCGCGCGCCTCACGAACGGCCCGACCGCGCCGGCGCCGTAGACCGCGCCGGACGCCAGCGCCCCGCGCAGGATGAACGACTGCCGCGTCATTCCTTGTACGTCGAACATGGGATCTCCTTCGGGGCTAGGCGAGGAACGGCTTGACCTTCGGCAGGACCTCCTCCATGGAGGCCGGCTTGGCGAAGGCGCCGTCGGGGACGATGGTCTTGCCCACCACCTGGTTGAGCGCGGCCGCGTGGCGGCCCTCGACCGAATGGATCGCGAGCGCCGCGGCGAGGATCTCCTTAGACTGGATCCGCCCTGCCTGGCCGAGGTAGGCGGCCGCGCCGAGGTTCTCCACGGTCGCGGCGGTCTCGAGCACCATGTCGGGCCCACCCTCGAGCACGGAGTCGAAGTTGGTCATGGGCCGCTCCGGCGTGCCACCGAGGTCCTCGACGGTCGCAGTGAGCGCGTCCACGTGCTCCTGCTCGTTGTCGCGGATCAGCATCGCCGTCTTCGCCAGCGCCTTGTCCTTGATCACGCCCGCGTCGATCACGGCGTTGTAGAAGTCAGTCTCGAGGTGCTCGAGCGTGAGCGCGTACTGGACGATCTCGAGGTCGCCTCCGCCGGCCTTCCGCTTCTCGGTCTTGGTCTGCGAACCCGAGCCGTTCGAGCTCTCGTCGTCGTCGTCGCCGCAGGCGGCGAGGAAGATGGCAAAGGCGCTCGCCGCGCCCGTGCCGCCCATCATCCGTAGGAACCGCTTGCGTGACGAGGGATCGTCGGCGAGCTCTCGCAGGGCGCCGTGACTCGTCTCGCGGGCCGCCTCCCTGGCCGGCTGAGTCATCTCTGGGTCCTTCCTGGTCGGGTTCTGCCCGTTCCTGCGCGACTCCCGCGGGGGCGGATCAGCGCTAAGGCGCCAGCCTGGATCGCTTTCTCAGCCCACCAGTCCGCGCGAGCGCAGGTCGTCGACGGCGGCGTCGCCGCGCTCGCTCACGGTGTTGTGCGCCACCCAGTCGGCCAGCTCCGGCAGGCCCTCGTCCAGGCTCGTCTGCGCCTCGAAGCCGAGCAGCTCACGCGCGCGGGAGACATCGGCGAAGCAGTGGCGGATGTCGCCGGCCCGGCACTCGCCGGTCAGCTCGGGCTCCAGGTCCGAGCCGAGCGCGGCCGCGATTCGCCGCGCCAGGTCGAGGATCCGGACCCGGCGCCCGGTGGCGACGTTGATCGCGTGTCCCGCCACGGCGGGCGCGTGCATCGCCCGCTCGGTGGCGCGAACGACGTCCAACACGTGCACGAGGTCGCGGATCTGGGCGCCGTCCTCGAACACGAGCGGCCGCCGCCCGTTCAGCACCCGGGCGGCGAAGATCGCCGCCACCCCGGTGTAGGGGTTGCCGAGCGCCTGCCGCGGCCCGTACACGTTCAGGTAGCGCAGCGCCACCGTCTCCACCCCGTACGCGCGCCCGAGCACGAGCACCAGCTCCTCCTGGTCGCGCTTGGTGATGCCGTAGACGCTGGTGGGCCGCAGCGGCGCGTCTTCCCGGGTAGGGACCGGCGCGGCGGGGCCGCCGCAGGCCGGACAGCGAGGCTCCCACTCGCGCCGGTGCAGCCGCTCGGTGGCGCGGAGCGCCGGATGGACCGTCCCGTGCTCCGGACAGCGGTAGGAGCCCTCCCCATAGACGACCATGGACGAGGCCGCGACCAGGCGGCGAATGCGGTCGCGCCGCGCGACGACCGCCTCGAGCAGCGTCGCGGTGCCGCCCGCGTTGTGGTCGACGGCGCGCCGGACGTTGACCATCGACTCGCCGTTGCCGACCACGCCGCCGAGGTGGAACACGCGGTCGACCCCGGCGAGGGCCCGCTCGACGGCGCCGGGATCACGCAGGTCGCCGGCGATCAGCTCGGCCTCCGGATCGAGGGGGTCGGGCCGTCCGCTCGGGTGGGCGAGGGTGTCGAGGTTGTCGAGCACGCGCACGCGGTCACCGCGCTCGAGCAGCGAGTCGACGAGGTGGGAGCCGATGAACCCCGCGCCGCCGGTGACGAGAACGGTGCTCACCAGACCGTGTACAGCAGCAGCTCGACGGCGAGCGCCTGGGCGGCGAGTGCGCAGAGCACGAGCGGGAGGCGCCGCTCGGCCAGCACGCCCGCGGCCGCGACGCAGGCCAGCGGGACCAGGAACAGGTAGATCCTCTCGGTCTCCGCCTTGGTGAAGCCGAGCACGGCGGCGATCACGAGGACGGCGACAAGCGCCCGGGCGGCCGGGTCGCCCGCCGCGGCGGATCGCAGCGTCAGCCAGGCGATCGGCAGCCCGAGCGCCACGAGGAAGGCGGTGGGCGAGCCGAACACCCAGAACTCGTAGGGCCGCCGGCTCGCGATTCCCTCGCGGTAGACGCTCTCGGTGGCCTCGAGCACGCCGATCGGGTCGTAGCCGGTGGCGACGTGAAGCGCGGCGTAGAACGCGATCAGCGCCACGCCGCAGGCGGCGGCGAGCGCAACGGCCTGTCGGAGCCCGGCGCGCTGCCACGCGAGCAGGGCGGCCCAGGCGCCGACCGCCAGGTTGGCGTACGAGAAGAAGCCCGCGAAGGCGAGGGCGCCGCCCCCGGCGGCGGTCCTCCGGGCGGCCAGGGGCACGGCGGCCAGCAGCCCGAGGGTCCCAAAGAGCGCGTCGGCCGAGGTCGCGCCGTAGAGGACGGCGCTCGGCGCGAACACGTAGAGCAGGGTGGCGAGGCGGGCACGGCGCTCGTCCAACACCACACGCGCCAGCAGGTAGGCGAGCGGGATCGACAGGGCCCCGGCGCCGATGGTGAGCGCCGCCATCGCCGCCGCGCCGTCGATGCCCAGCCAGTGCATGAGCACGAGCAGCCCGGGCGGGTGGCCGATCGCGTGCACCGGCAGGGAGGTCCCGACCTCGGCGAAGGTGTCGAGGAAGAAGCGCGTGCCGAAGCCGAGCGCGGGGAGCGCCGGGAGGTACTCGCTGTCGGCCTCGTGATTGCCCAGCTCGTAGACGGCGTACAGGCCGCCGACCCCCTCGCGCGCGCTCCCGAGCGCGAGCCGCAGCGCCAGCCCGAGGCCCAGCGCGGCGAGCGCGAACTGCCAGGGCGCCACCC
>JBOGXT010000783.1:0-1506 GCA_050694635.1 Thermoleophilaceae bacterium | reverse complement strand
GCGCTCGCCGAGGCGGCCGGCGGCGCGCCCCTCGTGCCGCTCGACGCGTTGGCGCGCGAGGCGGGGAGGGCGGCGTGAGCGCTCCCGAGCGAGCGGCGCCGGGCACGAAGCGGCGCGACCGCCCGCTGCTGATCGTGATCACGGGCGAGGGCAAGGGCAAGTCCACCTCGGCCTTCGGCACGATGCTGCGCGGCTGGGCCCGCGGCTGGCGCATCGGGGTCTTCCAGTTCGTGAAGTCCGGCAAGTGGAAGGTCGGCGAGCACCGCGCCGGACGGGAGCTGGGCGGCATCGACTGGGAGAAGATGGGCGACGGCTGGACCTGGACGTCGCGCGACATCGAGCAGAGCGCCGACCTCGCCCGCGAGGGCTGGGAGGAGGTCAAGCGGCGGATCGCTGCCGAGGCGTACGACCTGCTCGTGCTCGACGAGTTCACCTACCCGATGACCTTCGGCTGGGTGGACACCGGCGACGTCGTTCGGACGCTGCGCCAGCGCCCCGGCTTCCAGCACGTGATCGTGACCGGGCGGGACGCGCCGCAGCCCCTCATCGACGCCGCCGACCTGGTCAGCGAGGTGCGCAAGCTCAAGCACCCCTTCGACGCCGGCATCCGCGGGCAGCAGGGGATCGAGTGGTAGAGGTCCTCGTCATCCTCGACGGCGCCGCGGAGCGCCCGGGCCACGGCACCGATCCCGAGACGGGCGAGCACCTGGGCGAGCCGGTGCCCTCGGTGTGCGCCGGTGTGGGCGTCCCGGCGGGCGGTCCCTCGCGGCTCGTCGAGCGGCTCGTGGCGGGCGAGCCGGAGGGGGCGCTGTGATCCCGCGGGTGG
This sequence comes from Thermoleophilaceae bacterium, assembly GCA_050694635.1. Classification (GTDB taxonomy): domain Bacteria; phylum Actinomycetota; class Thermoleophilia; order Solirubrobacterales; family Thermoleophilaceae; genus JACVRW01. The sequence continues at coordinate 680 of JBOGXT010000783.1, read as the reverse complement.
TCGTCGCCGCCCCGGCCTCGGGCCAGGGCAAGACGACGATCGCCACCGGGCTCGTGGCCGCGCTCGCGCAGCGCGGGCTGCGGCCGGCCGCCTTCAAGGTGGGGCCGGACTTCATCGATCCCTCCTATCACCGCCTCGCGAGCGGCCGTCCCGGGCGCAACCTCGACGCCTTCATGTCCGGCGAGGAGCTGATCGCGCCGCTCTTCCGCCACGGCGCGCATGACTCGGACATCGCGGTGATCGAGGGTGTCATGGGCCTGTTCGACGGCCGCCGCGGACGGGCTGACTTCGCCTCCACCGCCCACGTCGCCCGCCTGCTCGATGCACCGGTGGTGCTGGTCGTGGACGCGCGCGCGATGGCGGGCTCCGTCGCCGCGCTCGTCTCCGGCTTCGCCTCGTTCGACCCGCGCCTGCGGGTGGCCGGCGTCGTCCTCAACCGCGTCGGCTCGGAGACGCACGAGGCGATGTTGCGGGAGGCGCTCGCGCCCCTGGGAGTGCCGGTCGTGGGCGCGCTCCCCCGCGACGACGCGCTGGCCACCCCCGAGCGACACCTGGGGCTCGTTCCGGCCGCTGAGCGCGAGGGGCTCGCGCGCCGGACCGTGGACGAGCTGGCGCGACGCGTGGCCGCTGCCTGCGACCTGGAGGCCATCGTGCGACTCGCGCGCGGCGCGGGGCGGCTC
>JBOGXT010000782.1:0-3758 GCA_050694635.1 Thermoleophilaceae bacterium | reverse complement strand
GGGAGCTCGGCCGCCGGGTCGGCGTGCGCGAGGCTGCCGCCCAGCGTGCCCCGCGTCCGGATCGCCAGGTGCGCGATGTGGCGCGCCGCCGCCGTCATCAGGGGCAGCCGCTCGCGCACGACCGGCTCTTTCTCGAGCCGCCGCTGGCGCACCATCGAGCCGAGGCGCAGTCGCCCGTCCGGCGTCTCTTCGATCGCGTCGAGGCCGCCCACGCGGTTGAGGTCGACGAGCACCCGCGGCTGCGCCAACCGCATGTTCAGCACCGGCACGAGGCTCTGACCGCCTGCCAGCAGGCTCGTTTCGTCGGGCGCCTGCGCGAGGACTCCCAGCACCTCGTCGATCGACTCCGGGGCCGCATAGTCGAAAGGCGGCGGCTTCATACGCTCGTCACCTCGCTCGCGGCGACCAGGTCGAGGATGGCCGCGGGCGTGACCGGCGTCTCAGTGATCCGCACGCCGTACGGCGCCAGCGCGTCTTCGATGGCGGCCACGACGGCCGCGGGCGAGCCGATCGCCCCCGCCTCGCCAACCCCCTTCATGCCCCCCGGGATGTTCGGCGACGGGGTGTGCTGGTGCTCCATCGTCACCCGAGGCAGCTCCGCGGCCGTCGGCAGGACGTACTCCATGAACGTGGCGAACAGCGGCTGGCCCTCGTCGTTGTAGGGAAGCGCCTCGAACAGCGCCGCGCCGATCCCCTGGGCCACGCCGCCCTGGATCTGCCCCTCCACGATCATCGGGTTGACGATCGTCCCGCAGTCATGCACGTAGATGTAGTCGAGGAACGACACCTCCCCTGTCTCCACGTCGACCTCAACGACCGCGACGTTCGCGCCGTACGGCCAGGCGAACTGCGGAGGGTCGAATGCCTCGACCGCCTCGATCCCCGGGTCCTCGCCCTGCGGCAGCTCGATCGCCCGGATGTACGCCGCGCGGCCGACGTCGGCCATCGTCACGTGGGCCGACGGGACGCCGCGGACGAAGATCCGCCCATCCTCCGCCTCGAGGTCCGCGGGGTCCGCCTCGAGCATGTGGGCGGCGATCCGGAGCACCTTCTCGCGCGCCGTGCGCGAGGCCTTCATCACCGCGGCGCCGCCGACCGAGGCCCCGCGGCTGGCGCCCGTGCCGTACCCCGTGTACGGCACCTGGCTCGAGTCGCCATGGACGACCTGGACCTGGTCGGGGTGCACGCCGAGGTTGTCGGCGCAGACCTGCGCCAGGGCGCTCGTCACGCCCTGGCCCATCTCGCAGAGGCCGGTGTAGACGGTCACCTCGCCGCCGGGCTCGACGCGCACGCGCGCGATGTCATAGCCGCCCTGCTGCACGCCTCCCTCGTTGAGCATCCGCGACGGCCCGAGCGCGGAGTTCTCGGTGTAGAAGGAGATGCCGATCCCGACGTGCCGGCCCCGCTCGCGAAGCTCCGCCTGGCGCTCGCGCCAGCGACGCTCGTCGAGCAGATCGAGGGCTCGGTCGAGGCAGGCGCGATAGTCGCCGCTGTCGAGCGTGTGGTGGATGCTCTTGCGGGGAAGGCGCTCGGGCGGGATGAAGTTGCGCCGGCGCAGCTCGGCGCGGTCCATACCGAGCTCACGCGCCAGGCGGTCCACCGTGCGCTCGACCACGAAGTTCGCCTGCGGCTGGCCCCAGCCTCGGTACGACCCGAGCGGGGTCTTGTTCGTGACGACGGCTCGCGCACGCACGCGCGCGTGGGGGATCTCGTAGACGTTGGTGAGCATCACCGACGTGAGCCACAGCGGGCCGTAGCCCACCGTGTGCATGGCGGCGCCCATGTCCCCGATGAGGTCGCCCTTCACCGCGGTGATCGTCCCGTCTTCGCGCGCGGCCATGCTGAGCTCGACGCGCTGCTCGCGCGCGTGCACCGTGGCGAGGAACGACTCGAGGCGATCCTCCACCCAGCGGACCGGACGGCCGGTCGCCCGCGCGGCGAGCGCGATGGCGGTCTCCTCGGGGTAGAAGTGGAACTTCGCGCCGAAGCCCCCGCCTATGCGCGGGACGAGCACGCGGATGCGGTGCTCCGGCAGCCCGAGCACCGAGGCGAGCAGGTCGCGGGCGATGTGCACGATCTGGGTGGAGGTCCAGATCGTGAGCTCGTCCACGTTCGGGTCCCACTCGGCGAGGACGCCGCGGCCCTCGAGCGAGCAGGCGAACTGGCGCTGGATGCGGTAGCGCTCCGTCACTACGACGTCGGCCTCCTCGAACGCGCCGTCCACGTCGCCGATCTCCTTTTCGAAGGTCGCGCAGACGTTGTCGGGCCAGTCGCGGTCCGGCCACACGAGCGGCGCGCCGTCGGCGAGCGCCAGCTCGGCGTCTCCCACCGAAGGGAGCGGCTCCCAGTCCACGACGATCTCGTCGCGTGCGTCCTCCGCGAGGTAGGGCGATTCGGCGACGATCACGGCGACGGGCTCACCCGCATACCGGGCGCGCCCGCGGGCGAGCGCGTAGTACGGCGTCTCGCGCTCGCCGAAGAGGTGCGTGTTCGGCTGGGCGCCGAGGTCCTCCGGCAGGTCGGCTCCGGTCAGCACCGCGTGGACGCCCGGCATGTCGCGCGCCGCCTCGGCGTCGATCGAGTCGATGCGGGCGTGCGGGTAGGGGCTGCGCAGGAAGGCGGCGTGCAGCATGCCGGGGCGGTGGAGGTCGCCGACGAAGCGCCCCCGCCCCGTGAGGAGCTCTGCGTCCTCACGCCGCGGCATGCGGCGGCCAACCCATCTCTGCACTGGTAGGACCTCCTACGTCCGGTGTCCAGTCCTATCGAAAACGCGCGCAGGAGTCAATGGTCCGCGGGGACCGAGCCACGCGTAACTTCGCCCCGAGCCGCCAGTCAGGCCGATTCGGGCGCCATCACCTCGACCGGCCCATGCGTGCCCCGCTCCGCGGCGGTGTCGCCGAAGCCGGGCCGGAGCTCGTCCAGCGGCGCGAGTGGCGAGCAGTGGAAGTGCCAGATCTTCCAGAGGGGCTTCCCCCGCCCGTCGTCGCGGCGGAAGACCGACGTCTCGCGGAAGCGGAAGCGCACGACGTCGCCGCGCCGCTCGTAGTGCGGTGCGGCGGCGTCCATCACCGCGGAGCCGGAGCCCTCGCTGGAGGCGATCACCACGGGCAGCACGCCCTCGGCGGTGAGGTACGCCATGTCGTCATCGACGGTCACCCTGATGTCCCACAGCTCCGGCGGCTCCGTCGGCACCATGTGCTGCTTGTAGTAGCGGAACAGGTGCTCCTTCTCCGCCAGGCCGTAGTACGGATGGCTGTTCAGGTTCCACATCAGGTAGTCCGGCGCGAAGCACTCTCGCATCCGCTCCACGTCCAACCCCACGTTGGCCGCCCACCACTGACGGTGAACGCGCCGGATCTCCGCGACGTCGTCACGGTCGCCTGCCATCTGCCACCTCCGTTTCGTCCTGTCTCTGCAGCTCGCCGAGCACCACGGGATCAATGCGCTCGATCCCGCGCACCCGCTCCTCCAGGTTCTCCACGCCCGCCCACGTGTCGAGGTCGGCGGCAAGGTCGCCGCTCGCGTAGCCGAGCCGGCCGAGTCGATCGCGCAGCTCACGCTCGAGCGCGCGGTCCACGACACGCCACTCCTCGAGTGGCGTCGCGCCGAAGTAGAGCTGGTGCAGCCCGTACAGGCGCGCGAGCTCTTCGATCGGCCGTGCGTGGTCGTCCACGCGCAGGTCCACGACGGTGTCCGCGCCGAGGTACCCGCCTCCCCGCCTGACCACCCGCAGCGCTGCCGCCTGCTGACCGCGGCGG
>JBOGXT010000781.1:0-2452 GCA_050694635.1 Thermoleophilaceae bacterium | reverse complement strand
GCGATCTCGACCGCGTCGGGGTTGAGCTCGATCCCGTCGACGTGCGCGTCGACGCCGCGCTCGCGAAGCCGGCGGGCAAGCCACAGCGAGACGAAGCCGTCGTGGGCGCCGAGGTCGAGGATGCGGGCCTTCACTCGGGCTCTCCGTGGCCGAACGCGTGGTTGAGAGTGATCGTGTAGACGATCGTGACCAGGTGCAGGGCCTCCTCGCGCGTAAAGCCAGCGGCACAGAACGCGTCGCGGACCTGGCCGAGCTGGCGGGCGAGGTCCTGGACGCCGGCGGCGAACTGATCGCCCTGCGCCAGCAGCCGAGCGACACGATCCTCATGGGACTCGGGGCGCTCGCTCACCGAAGCGGCTCCTGGACGGCGATCGTGGACGCCTCGACCTGCGTCTTTACCCGTGCTCGAGCCGCCACCTGGTCGGCGGCGATCGCCATCGGGATCCAGTCGCCGCCGTGCTGGCAGGAGACGACGGTCCCAGCCTCGACCACGCGCACGTGGCGGCAGACCCGGCACTCGACGGCGGTCGTGTCGTCCAGCGGCGCGTGCAGCAGCCGCAGGGCCTCGCGCTCTCCGCCGCTCAGCGCGCTCACGCCGGCGCCATCCCCAGCTGCTCGCACAGCCCCTCCAGCAGGAAGCGACAGCGCGGCAGGGCGTTGCAGATCGGCTCGACGCGGTCGTCGGGCACGAAGTCCTCCGGCTTAGAGCCCCCGGTGCGGTAGTGGTCGGCATAGGCGTCGGGCTCGAGCAGGCCGGCGAGCCGCTCGCGAAGCTCCGAGCGCGCCGCGACGACCATCGCGTGGTCGCGAGCGAAGTAGGGGACGGTGTCCTCGAGCAGCGCCAGGGCCTTGAGCTGCTCGTCGTGGCTGACCAGCTGCTGGGCCGCAGCGACCCAGGTGCGGGCGGTGGCCTCGCGCTTTCGCTGGCCGATCCAGTCCGCATAGCCCTCGCGCAGCGGCGGGTGGTCGGGGATGATCGCCAGGGCCTCCTCGGCCATCTCGATCGCCTCGTCGACGCGGCCCAGGCCGCCGAGCGCCGAGGCCAGCAGCAGCCGCGGCTGGAAGCTGTAGTCCAGCGGGTTGATGATCAGCAGGGTGTTCGGGGCGCCGCGCCGCAGCACCTCCCGCGCCCACTCGGCCGACTTCGCGAACTCGCCCTCGAGGTGGTAGGCCTCGGCGAGCGTCAGGTAGGAGTCCGGCCACGCCGGCATCAGGTCGATCGCCTCCAGCGCCGTGGCGATCGCCTTGCGGTGCTCGCCGAGCGTGCCGAGGCAGATCGCGAGCTTTCGGTGCACCTGGGCGCGCTCCTCATCCCAGCCCGTCTTCAGCTTCAGGTAGCGGCGGAAGTAGGGCAGCGCGCGCTTGGGCTTGCCGCGGGTGAACTCCTCGGTGCCGAGATAGGCGAGCACCCGCGGGTTGGTGGGCTCGTCCTTTGCCCACTTGCGCAGGATCCGCAGGTTGCGGGTGTTCGACTTGCCCTCGTCGGGCTGCTTTCCGTGCACCCACTCGACGACGTCGGAGCCGACCTCCGACATCTGGCCGCGCACCAGCTGGGCCTCGTGCACGCGCCCGCCCCACTCCGAGGCGCCGCGGCGAACCAGGCGCTCGCGCTTGAGCGAGCAGAGAACGTTCCCGTGCTGATCGTGTGCGTACTGGTAGTTCGCCACGAACCCGAGCAGCTCGTCCGGGGCCTCGGCGGCCAGCGCCCGCAGGTTCTCGGCGCCGCGCAGCTGGTCGTCGGCGTCGGCCCACGAGGTCCAGTCGGTGACCAGGTGCGAGTCGGCGAAGTTGCGCGCTGCGGCGAAGTCGTCGGTCCACTCGAACGTGACCACCTTCGACCCAAGCTTGAGGCTCTGGTCAGACGCCCATTCCTCGAAGACGGCGATCGTGCGGTCCCTCGAGCCGGTGTCGCAGAGCACGACCTGGTCGAAGGCGCCGTCGACCGAGGCCAGCAGCGTCGGCAGCGAGGCCTCCTCGTCGCGGACGATCAGCGCGAGGCCGACGGTGGGCTCGGTCACTCGTCAACCTCGTAGATCTCGATCGAGCAGATCTCCGACTCGGCGACGATCACCCGCGCGTCGTTGGCAGTGAGGACCACGCCGCGCACCAGCTTCGATGCGTCCTCGCAGTACCCAAAGGTGTCGCCGCGGCCGCGGTAGAGCGTCCCGTCCTTGAGCCAGACCGTGACCTCGAGCTCGTCGTCGAGCAGATCGCTGCGCTGGATCTCGGCCAGCGCGATCGAGCCGATCACCATGCCACCTGCCGCCGCAGCCAGGCCTCGCCGAAGGCGTTGGCCGTCGCCAGCACCATGTGCGCGGCCACGTAGGAGAGATCGCCGACCACGGCCTTGTCGGTGGAGCCGAGCGCCGCCGCGAGCTGCTGGCAGTAGATGTGGCGGGCCTTCGCGCGAGTCGCCTTCTCGAACCGGCGGCGGCGCTTGGGAGCCTTGGTC
>JBOGXT010000780.1:0-2794 GCA_050694635.1 Thermoleophilaceae bacterium | reverse complement strand
GGTCCGCTCCGCCGTTCCGCTCGAGGTCCGGGACGGCACGATGCACGCGACGTTCGCGGTCTCGCGGGGCGGGACGGCCGGCTTCGCCATGCGCTGGAGCTCGGGCACCCAGCGGGACCGCCCGCCGGCGACGGAGCCAGGCGACGTGGCGGCCCGCATCGACGACACCGCCGAGGCCTGGCGCTCGTGGGAGGCCGAGCACGACGTCTACGACGGCCCGCACAAGGAGATCGTGCGCCTGAGCACCCGCGTCCTGAAGGGCCTGACCTTCCGTCCCACCGGCGCGATCGTCGCGGCGCCGACCGCCTCGCTCCCGGAGGGCGTGGGCGGCGAGCGCAACTGGGACTACCGCTTCTCCTGGATCCGCGACTCCAGACTCACGATCGAGGCGCTCTACATCGGCGCCTGCACCGACGAGGCCGAGGAGTTCGTCTCGTTCATGACCAGCGCGGCCGGCGGCCGCGCCGGCGAGGGCTCGCTTCAGATCATGTACGGGATCGGCGGCGAGCACGACCTGTCCGAGCGCGAGCTGCCGCACCTGCGCGGCTGGCGCGACTCGACGCCGGTGCGCGTCGGCAACGGGGCCTGGGGCCAGACCCAGCTCGACGTCTACGGCGAGCTGCTGAACTCGCTCTGGCTCTACCGCGAGCGGCTCGGCGAGCTCCACCCCGAGATCCAGGCCTTCGTGGCCGACCTCGCCGACACCGCGGCGCGGCGCTGGCGCGAGACCGACCAGGGCATGTGGGAGATGCGCGGCGAGCCGCGCCACCACCTGTCGTCCAAGGTGCTGTGCTGGACGGCGCTCGACCGCGCCGTGCGGCTGTCCCCGCAGCTCGGCGAGCACGCCAAGGTCGAGGAGTGGAGCGCCGCGCGCGACGAGATCCACGCCACGGTGCTCGAGCGCGGCTGGTCGGAGGCGCGACAGGCGTTCGCGCAGTCCTTCGACTCGGACGAGCTCGACGCCGCGCAGCTGCTCATGCCGATCCTCGGCTTCCTCGGTGCGGACGACCCGCGCATGCGATCGACGATCGAGGCGATCGCCGCCGACCTGACCGAGGACGGCTTGGTGCTGCGCTACCGCAACGACGAGGGTCTCAACGCCGACGGGCTCACGGGCGAGGAGGGCACCTTCGTGATCTGCTCCTTCTGGCTCGTCTCCTGTCTGGCCAAGGCCGGCGAGGTCGAGCGGGCCGAGGCGCTTTTCGACCAGCTGGCCGGCTACGCCAACGACCTCGGGCTGCTCGCCGAGGAGATCGACACCGCCGACGACGAGCTGCTCGGTAATTTCCCGCAGGCCTTCAGCCACATCGGACTGATCGTGGCGGCCCACGCGGTGGACCGGGCGCGGGAGGAGGCTGAGACCGCGTGAGCGATTTCGACGCCATCGTGATCGGCGCCGGCCCGGCCGGCGAGCACTGCGCCGGGCATCTGGCCGACGGCGGCCTGCGGGTCGCGATCGTGGAGCGCGAGCGGGTGGGCGGCGAGTGCGACTACTTCGCCTGCATCCCGTCGAAGACGCTGCTGCGCCCGGGAGAGGCGCTGCAGGCCGCCCGCGAGGCCCCGGGCGCGCGCGAGGCCGTGACCGGCCCGCTCGACCCGGCCGCCGCGTTCGAGTGGCGCGACTTCATGGTGGCCGGCTACGAGGACGCCGGCAAGGTCGCGTGGCTGGAGAGCCAGGGCATCGAGTTGCTGCGCGGCCCGGCGCGGATCGCCGGCCCCGGCCGCGTCGCGGTGGGCGACGAGGAGCACTCGACCGAGCACATCGTGATCGCCACCGGGTCGGATCCGGTGATCCCGCCGATCTCCGGGCTCGCCGAGGCGAAGGGCGTCTGGACCAACCGTGAGGCCACGGCGTTGACGGAGATCCCGCGCCGGCTGCTCGTGCTGGGCGGCGGGCCGGTCGGCGTGGAGATGGCCCAGGCGGTGCGCCGCATGGGCGCCTCGGTGGCGCTCGTCGAGGGCCAAGACCACGTGCTGCCGCGCGAGCCCAAGCCGCTCGGCGAGGCGCTCGGCGGGGCCCTGGCCGGTGAGGGCATCGAGCTCTGCTTCGGGCAGCACGCGTCGGCGGTCCGCATGGACGGCGACGAGTACGTGCTCGAGTTCCCCGCGCGCGACGAGCTGCGCGGCGACCGCCTGCTGGTGGCCACCGGGCGCCGGCCGCGCGTGGAGGGGCTCGGCCTGGAGACGCTGGGCATCGAGCCCGGCCGACACGGCATCGAGGTGGACGCCGGGATGCGCGCCGGCGACCGCCTCTGGGCGATCGGCGACGTGACCGGCATCTGGCCGCTCACCTACGTGGGCAAGTACCAGGGCAGGGTGGTGGCCGCGAACATCCTCGGACGCCCGCGACAGGCCAATTACGACGCGGTCCCGCGCGTTGTCTTCACCGATCCCCAGGCCGCCTCCGTCGGCGCCGCCGAGGGAGGGCCGACGGTGACCGTGCCGCTCTCCGAGGTGCCGCGCACTGCGACATACACCCGCGCCTACGCCGACTCGCCGGGGTTCATGACGCTTGTCTCGGACGGCGAGCGGCTCACGGGCGCCTACGCGCTCGGTCCGGAGGCGGGCGAGTGGCTCCAGCAGGCCACGGTCGCGATCCGGGCGCGGGTGCCGCTCGAGCTGCTCGACGACGTGATCCAGCCCTTCCCGACGTTCTCCGAGATCTTCCTGCACGCACTGACCGAGCTGCGGCCGAAGGTTCCAAGCCCGGCCTAGTGGCCAACCTCGGCCCCTCGATCGGCTGGGGGCTGGTGGTGGCGCTGAGCCTCGTGGCCGGCGCGGTGGCGGCGGCGGT
>JBOGXT010000779.1:0-9566 GCA_050694635.1 Thermoleophilaceae bacterium | reverse complement strand
GATCCGCGCGCACTCGGCCGAGCCGAGCGCTTGCGGCCAGGCGGGGAGCTCACGGTGGGCGCCGCCGCGGGCTTCGGCGCCGCCAAGGCGCCCGCGACCGTACCGGTCGCGGACGTGCTGATGCAGGTGGTCGGCGAGGGACGGCCGGTGATCCTCGACGGGCTGCGCGGCGGCGCGGGTCTGGATCCGATGCTGGGGGCGGCCGCCCCGCGCGCCCTGATGGCCTCGCCGTTGACGGTGAAGGGCCGCATGGCCGGCGTGGTCGAGATCGGCTCGCGCAAGGAGCGCCGCTTCTCGCCCGAGGAGGAGAGCCTGCTGGTGCTGATGGCCGACCGGGCGGGCCTCGCGATCGAGCACGCGCGCGCCTACGAGCGCGAGGTCGGCACGGTCGAGATGCTCCAGCGCAGCCTGCTGCCCGACCGGCTGCCGATCCTGCCGGGGGTGAAGATCGCCGCGCGCTACCTGCCCGGCGGCGCCGACGTGGGCGGCGACTGGTACGACGCGATCCCGCTCGAGGACGGCAGGGTGGGGCTGGCGATGGGCGACGTGGTGGGCCACGGCCTCGGCGCGGCGTCCCTGATGGGCCAGCTCAGGCACGCGGCGCGCGCCTACGCGATCGAAGGGCACTCGCCGCCGGCGGTGCTCGACCGGCTCGACAAGCTCGTGCGCAGCCTGCCCGGAGCGCAGATGGCGACGCTCCTCTACGTCGTGGTCGACTCGGACCTGAGGACGATTCGCTTCGCGAGCGCCGGCCACGTGCCGCCGCTGGTCATCGGGCCCGGCGCTCGGGCCAGCTTCCTGGAGGGGTCCCCGAACCCGCCGCTGGGGGTGTTCGACAGCTCGGGGCACAAGGAGCTGACCGTCGAGCTCGAGCCCGGCTCGACGATCGTGCTGTACACCGACGGGCTGGTCGAGGAGCGCGGGGTGTCGATCGACGCCGGGCTCGACGCCCTTCGCCGGGCGGCGGAGCATCCGGGCGACCCCGAGGAGCTGTGCGACCACCTGGTCGACTCGATGCTCGCCATCCACCCGGCCCACGACGACATCGCGGTGCTCGCGCTGCAGGCGCTGCCGGCGGAGACGGAGCCCTTGCACCTCGAGGTGTCGACCGACCCGACGCGGCTGCGCGACGTGCGCCGCCACCTCGCCGGCTGGTTGCGCCACGGCGGCGCGAGCGAGGAGGACGTGGAGATCGCCCAGATGGCCTGCCACGAGGCGTGCTCGAACGCGATCGAGCACGGCTACGGCTTCGGCGAGGGCAGCTTCACGATCGACGGCAGGATGGAGAACGGCAAGGTCGTGCTGGAGGTGAGCGACCACGGCACGTGGATCGAGCGGCCCGAGGGCGGGCTGCCGCACCGCGGGCGCGGGCTGGCGCTGATGAAGGCGCTGATGGACGCGGTGCAGCTCTCGCACGACGGCGGCGGCACCACCGTGCGCCTGGAGAGAGGGGTGGAGCGCTCCTAAGCCGCAAGCGCCCGGCTCGGCCGGGTGCGCGCGGATCCTAGTCTTTCGGGGGTGCTGCTGGACTCCATCGATTGGCTCGGCCACTCGGGCTTTCGCATTCGGGTGGGCCGCGCGGTGGTGTACATCGACCCGTACCGGGTGCCCGAGGGCTCGCCGCCGGCCGACCTGATCCTCGTCACCCACGGGCACTACGACCACTTCTCCCCGCAGGACGTGGAGCGGCTGTCCACGAGGGAGACCTGGCTCGTCGGCCCGGCCGCGGTGGCGGAGCGGGTCAGCGGCCAGGTGCACTCGATCGCGCCGGGCGAGCTGCTCGACGACGAGCTCGTGCGCGGCGTCCACGTGGCCGCGGTGGCCGCCTACAACACCTCAAAGCGCGACGCCGAGGGGAGGGTCTTCCACCCGCGCGAGGCGGGCTGGGTGGGCTACGAGCTGAACCTCCGGGGCGAGCGGCTTTACCATTCCGGCGACACCGACGTGATCCCGGAGATGGACAGCGTGACCGGAGTGGACGTGGCCCTCCTGCCGGTCAGCGGGGTGTACGTGATGACCCCGCAGGAGGCGGCCGAGGCGGCCCGCCGCATCCAGCCGCGCGTGGCGGTGCCGATGCACTGGGGCGAGCACATCGGCACCGAGGAGGATGCCCGCGCGTTCGCCGAGAAGGCGCCGGTCGAGGTGCGGATCCTGGAGAAGGCGGCGGCGTGACGGCCGCCGAGCGTCGCCGGGTCGCGCTCCGCCGCATCGCCGCCGACGATCCCCAGCTCGCGGCGCGCCTGATCCTGATGACGCTGCCGGCCGCGGCTGCGCGGATCCCCGGCACGCTCGCCTATGTCCTCGACCTCGAAGGGATCGGCAGCTACCGGGTCTCCGTGTCGGCGGGCAGGGCGCGGATCGACGACGGCTCGCGCGACGGCGACGACGTCGACTTCCGCCTGACGACCGACCCGCGCACCCTGGTCGACCTCGTGACCGGCGCGTCGGGCCCGCTGGGGCTCATGCTGAGCGGCCGGCTGCGGATTCGCGGCAAGCGCCGCCAGGCGCTGCGGCTGCGCGCGATGTCGTCGGCGGACGTCGGGCTCGACGACGTGGTGGCGAACGGCGGGCGGCTCGACCCGGACGTGATGTACCGCTCGCTGCCGTACCTGATCGACCCGGAGTGGACGAGGGGTCACGACTTCACGCTGCGGTACGACGTCACCGGAGAGGGCGGCGGCCGCTGGTACCTGCGGGCTCGCGACGGCGAGCGGCTCGCCGTGAGCAGCGAGCCGCCCGAGGACGCCGAGGTGGCGGCCACCGTGCGGGTGGCATACGAGACCTACCAGCGCATGGCGGCCGGCGAGCTCACGCCAAACGAGGCGATGCGGAGCCGCCTGACCGAGGTGGACGGCCAGCTCTTCCCGGTCACCCTGGTCGGCCGCTGGATCGACCGCGCCCAGGGGCGCGACGACGCGGAGCTCAAGCGCGAGGAGAAGCAGCGCCGCCTCCAGGCCACGCGGGCCGGCGCTTACGACGTGGACGGCGACGGGCTGCTCGACTACCGCCAGCTCTACGCCCTCTGGGAGCGCCAGAACTGGAGGGCGCACGAGATCGACTTCACGGTCGATCGCGAGCAGTGGGTGATCACGCCGCGGCCGGCGCAGGAGAACACGATCTGGTCGCTCGGCTCGTTCTATGTCGGCGAGGAGCGCGTGACCGCCGACCTGGCGCCGTTCCTGCCGGCCGCGCCGAGCGGCGAGATCGAGCTTTTCCTCGCCACGCAGCTGGTCGACGAGGCCCGCCACGCCGCCTTCTTCGACCGCTTCGGCGCCGAGGTCATGTGCCTCTCGGAGGAGGACCTGCGCGGGCGGATGCGCGAGGTCGAGCGGGTTCTTACCGGGCCGTTCCACGACGTCTTCGACGACGGCCTGCGCGACGTCTCGAACCGGATCAAGGCAAAGCCGGACGACCTCGGCCTGTTCGTCGAGGGCATCGCCGTCTACCACATGGTGGTCGAGGGCTTCCTGGCGGTGACCGGGCAGACGCTGATCCGCGAGTACATGCTCGAGCACGGGCTCTACCCGGGCTTCTGCGAGGGCTTCGGCCTGGTGGAGCGCGACGAGCACCGCCACGTGGCGTTCGGCGTGCGCTTCCTGCGCGACGCGATCGAGAGCGACCCGCGGCACCGGGCCACCGTCGAGCGCGCGGTGCTCGAGCTGGTGCCGCGCGCCGCCCACGCGTTCGTGCCGCCGTACGTGGACGACCCCGGCGACTTCGTCTCCTACGGCTACAGCTCGCGGGAGATCTACGGCCACGCCTACCGCGCGCTCGAGCGGCGCATGAAGGTGCTGGGGATCTCGATCCCGCCGCCCGAGGAGCTGCTGCCGGGGCCGATCTCCGAGGCGGCGCCCGAGCCCGAGCGAGCGGTCACCGGCAACGGCGCCCCCGCCTAGGGACGCGACGGCCGCGGCGGCTATGCTCCGCCCGCCTTGCGAAGCACTCGCGTCCTCCGCCGGCTCGCGTGGGGCGCGGTGGCGGTCGGTGTCATCACGCCGCTCGTCCGGCACCGGCTGAAGCTCCGGCCGCCGGTCGTGTCTGTCCTCAGCTGGCAGGCCCCCGCCGCGCTCGCGCTCGCCCAGCCCCGCTCGCCGCTGCGCGACGCGGGCATCTACGCGCTCCAGATGTGGGCCTACTTCGCCCACTTCGACATGCCGGACGACGATCCCGACGCCCTGCTGCGACGGCTCAAGGTCGAGTACACGATCCGCTGCGACCGCGCCCTCGGGCTCGGCGACTGCCCGACCACCCGCCTGCAGCGTGCGCTCGGCCGCGAGGGGCACGTCGGCGCGCTCGAGTACGGCCTGTCGGCGGTCCACTGGAGCTGGTTCTTCGTGCCGCACGGCACGCTGGCCTACATCCTGCTGCGCCACCGCGAGCGCTACCCGCGCTCGGCCGTCCTGATGGCCGCGTGCTTCGACCTCGGCTGCGTGGTCTACTGGCTGGTGCCGACGGCGCCGCCCTGGTGGGCCGGCGCCAACGGCGACATGCCGGCCGTCCGGCGCATCATGGCCGAGGCCGGCGAGCGCTTCTGGAAAGGTCTCTGGCGCCCGCTTTACCATTCCCTGCAAGGCAATCCGTTCGCCGCCATGCCCTCACTCCACTTCGGCACGTCAGTGATGGCGGCCCGCCTCCTGTCGCAGGTCGGGCCGCGCCACGCCGCCCTCGGGTGGCTATACGCAATCCTGCTCGGCTTCGGGCTCGTCTACCTCGGCGAGCACTACGTGATCGACCTGCTGGCCGGCCTCGGCCTGGCCGAGGGCATCTGGCGCCTGGCGCCGCGACTGGAGCCTGCCGTGAGGTTCGTGGCGGGGGCGGTGCATCGGCTGGAGCCGCGGGTCGCCTGATGCGGGAGCAGGAGCGCGACCTCGAACTGGAGCTCGAGGGCGACGACTCCATCGACGAGGAGGAGGAGCTCCGGCAGGTAGGCGCCCTCCAGGCGCTGCTCCAGGACCGACGCAAGCTGGTCGGCGGGGCGACGCTGTTCGTCCTGATCCTGGTGGCGATCTACGTCGTCTTCCCGAAGCTGGTCGGGCTCGACGACGCGCTGCGCAAGCTCGACGAGGCGACCTGGTACTGGGTCGTCGTCGCGATCGGCTTCAACGTGGCGGCGTTCGGGGCCTACGTGGCTCTGTTCCGCGGCGTTCTCGGCGGCACGCGCGACGACGACGTGCACCGCCGGCTAGATCTCCGCGCCTCCTACCTGATCACGATGGCCGGCCTGGCGGCCACCCGCATCTTCTCCGCCGCCGGCGCCGGCGGCATCGTGCTCACCTACTGGGCGCTGCGCAAGGCTGGCATGCCCCGCCGGCGCTCGGCCTGCCGCATGGTCGCCTTCCTGGTGCTGACCTACGGCGTCTACACCTTCGCGCTGGTCATCTTCGGCATCCTGCTCCGCACCCACGTGCTTCCGGGGGACGCCCCGTTCGGGGGCACGGTCGTGCCGGCGGCTCTGTCCGCCTGCGCGATCGCGGTCTTCCTCCTGATCGCGCTGATCCCCGACGACGTCGAGCGGCGCATCCAGCGCTACGCCGGCGGCTACCGGCGCACGCGCTACCTGACCCGCTTCGCGAAGGGCCCGGCCACCGTGGCGAGCGGCGTGCGGACCGCCATCCACTACGTGCGCCACCCGCAGCGCGGCGCCCTCGCCGTGGGCGGCGCCCTCGGCTTCTGGGCGGCGAACATCGGCGTGCTGTGGGCCAGCTTCGAGGCGTTCGGCGGCAACGTGCCGTTGGCGGTGCTCGTGCAGGGCTTCTTCGTCGGCATGGCGGCGAACCTGATCCCGTCGCCGGCGGGAGGTGTGGGATCCGTGGACGCGGGAATGATCGCCGCGTTCGTCCTGTTCGGAATCGACGAGTCGACGGTCTTCCCGGCGGTGCTCTGCTACCGGGTGATCGCGTTCTGGCTGCCGATCCCGCCGGGTATCGTGGCCTTCTTCCAGCTGCGTATCACGGTGGCCGGGTGGGAGCGCGAGCGTAACGAGGGCGTCGCCGCCGGGCACTATACTTCACAAAGTAAAGTGATGAGCAGATGAGTGTGGAGACGAAGGACATAGAGAACGTCGTCATCGTCGGGAGTGGGCCCGCGGGCTACACGGCGGCGCTGTACACCTCGCGCGCCGACCTCGAGCCGCTCATGATCGAGGGCTTCGCCTGGGGCGGGCTGCTCCAGCAGACGACCGACGTCGAGAACTACCCCGGCTATCCCGAGGGCGTCCTGGGCCCGGAGATGATGCAGGAGTTCCGCGACCAGGCCGGGCGCTTCGGGACCCGCTTCATCACCGACGACGCCACCAAGCTCGAGCTGTCGGACCAGCCCGGGGGCGTGCACGTCGTGCACGTCGGCGATCAGCAGATCCGCACCCGCGCGGTGGTCCTCTCCATGGGCGCCGAGCCGAAGAAGCTCGGCGTGCCGGGCGAGGACGAGCTGGCGGCGCGCGGCGTGTCCTACTGCGCCACCTGTGACGCCGCGTTCTTTCGCGGCGCCGACACCATCGTGGTCGGCGGCGGCGACACCGCCATGGAGGACGCCACCTTCCTCGCCAAGTTCGCGGGCAGGGTCTACGTCGTACACCGCCGCGACGAGTTCCGCGCGTCGGCGATCATGCGCCAGCGCGCCGAGGACACCGAGAACATCGAGCTGCTCACGCCCTATGTCGTGACGAGCTTCGAGCCGGGCGACAACGGCGCGCTCGGCCGGGCCGTGCTCGAGAACACCAAGGACGGCAGCACGCGCGAGCTGGCGGTCACCGGCTCCTTCATCGCGATCGGCCACCGCCCCAACTCGCAGCTCCTGAACGGCCAGCTCGACCTGGACGACGAGGGCTACGTGCTGGTCGACGGCCGCTCGACTCGCACCAAGCTGCCGGGCGTGTTCGCCGCGGGCGACCTGACCGACCGCGTCTACAGGCAGGCCGTCACGGCGGCCGGCACGGGCTGCATGGCCGCGCTCGACGCGGAGGCCTACCTGCGCGATACGCCGATCGACGCCGAGGCGCATTGGGCGCCCGACCCGGACCGGGTCGAGGCTGCGGCGGAGTCCGCCGCGTCGTAGCCTCCCCGGCCTGACGCGCCGGAACTGGAAGAACTGGGCCGGGGACCAGCGCTGCGCGCCGGAGCGCATCGAGCGGCCGGCCAGCGAGGATGAGCTCGCGCGGCTGGTCGCCGACGCCCGCCGCGTGAAGGTCGCGGGCGCGGGCCACTCCTTCACCGACATCGCCTGCACCGACGGGCTGTTGGTGGACCTGTCGCGCATGAACCGCGTGCTGAGCGTCGAGGGCAACGAGGTGACGGTGGAGGCCGGCATCACCATCCGCGAGCTGGCGCCGGCGCTCGCCGAGCGAGGGCTGGCGCTCGAGAGCCAGGGCGACGTGGATGCCCAGACGATCGCCGGCGCGATCTCGACCGCCACCCACGGCACCGGGGGCCGCTTCGCGAACATCTCGTCGCAGGTGACGGGCGTCCGGCTGATCACGGCGAGCGGCGAGCGGATCGACATGCGCGAACACGACGATCTCCTCGCCGCCCGCGTCTCTCTCGGCGCGCTTGGCGCCATCTCCGCCGTAACGCTGCGCTGCGTTCCCGCCTTCACGATCCACCGGATCGACGAGCCCCTTCCGCTCGACGGCGTGCTCGCGCGGCTCGACGAGCACGTGGACTCGAACGACCACTTCGAGCTGTTCGTGTTCCCCTACACCCGCACCGCGCTCACGCTGACCTCGCGGCGCACCGACCGCGAGCCGCGGCCGCCCGGCCGGGCCCGCGTCCTGATCCGGGACGTGTTGCTCGAGAACGCCGCGCTCGAGGTCGCCTCGCGCACGGGGCGCCGCTTTCCCGCCCTGATCCCCCGCGTCAACCGGACGCTGGTGCGGGCGATGTCGCGGGCGGAGCACCTCGACCGGAGCCACCGCGTGTACGCCAACCGGCGCTCGGTACGCTTCACCGAGATGGAGTACGCGATCCCGCGGGAGCGGACCGCGGAGGCCCTGGAGCGCGTGCTGGCGCTGATCCAGCGGCGGCGGGTGCGGGTCGGGTTCCCGATCGAGCTGCGCGTGGTCGCCCCCGACGACGCGCTGCTCTCGACCGCCCAGGGGCGCCCGACCGGCTACGTGGCGGTGCACCAGTACGGCGGCATGGAGTTCGAGAGCTACTTCCGCGCCGTCGAGGCGATCATGGACGAGTACGAGGGACGCCCGCACTGGGGCAAGCGCCACTACCAGTCGGCCGCGACGCTGCGCCCGCGCTACCCGGGCTTCGACCGCTTCCTGGCCGTGCGCGACCGGCTCGACCCGGAGCGCAAGTTCGAGAACGACTACCTGAGGCGGGTGCTGGGCTGACCGGCGAGGCGGTCTTCTACGCGATCCCGGGTTCGCACGCGGCCCGCACCGGCCAGCTGATGCTCGAGCACAAGGGCATCGCCTTTAGGCGGGTGGACTTGGTGCCGGGCTATCACAGGGTCTACGTGCGGGTGCGCGGCTTCTCCGGCGACCGGGTGCCCGCCGTTCGCTTCGCCGACGGCCGCCGCGCCCAGGGCACGAGGCCGCTGGCGCGGGCGCTCGACGAGATCCAGCCGGAGCCGCGCCTCGTGCCTGGCGACCGGCGCGTGGAGGAGGCCGAGCGGTGGGGCGAGGGGGAGCTGCAGCTATGGGCGCGCCGTATGGTGGTGGAGGCGGGCATCCGCGACCCCGACGTGCTGTCGGCGCGCGGCGGCGAGGGCCGCCTCGGCCCGCTGCTCACGAGGCGCGAGGGCGCGCGGCGCCCCATGGCCCGGCTGGTCAAGCTCGCCTACCGGATGACGCCGGAGCAGCTGAGCGACGACCAGACCCGCGTGGGGGAGACGCTCGACCGCGTGGACGCCCTGATCGCCGAGGGCGTGCTGGACGGCGAGCACCTCAACTGCGCCGACTTCCAGATCGCGACCAGCATGGCGCTGATCGACTACCGGCTGGACGTGCGCGACGAGCTGCGCCGCCGGCCGGCCGGCGATCTCATGGAGCGCGTGCTGCCGGCGGTCTAAGGGCAATAAAGGGAGCCCGGACCGGGGGTTAGTCACATTGCGGCGAACATGTCGCCGTTTCGTGAGGGACCCCCATCCTCGTTGCCCCGCCGTCAGCGGCAGCGGCGTGGCAGCCGGCGCTCGAGCGTCGCCACCCGGCCGTCGCGCGTCCATACCCGCGCGTGCAGCCGACCGCCCCGGCGCCGCATCCGAACGCGTTCGAGCGGCTCGCCGCGTACCGCCGGCCGGCAGCGGCGCACCGCCAGGCGCAGACGCGGGCCGCGCCAACACCCTCGGCCGGCGCAGGCGGAGAGCGCCGCCAGGCGCTCCGCCAGCCGCGCCTCGACGTCGGCGTACTCCCGGTCGCCCACCACGTTCCGCAGCTGGTGCGGGTCGCGCTTCAGGTCATACAGCTCGCGTTCCCCGTTGTCGTGCTCGGCGTAGACGAAGCGGTCGTTTCGCAGCGCGCCGTAGGCGACCGCCATGATCCCCGGCGCGCCCTCCACCAGCAGCTCGCGCCCCCACGCCAGCCCCCGGTCGCGCAGCAGCGGGAACAGCGAGCGGCCGTCCGG
>JBOGXT010000778.1:0-1530 GCA_050694635.1 Thermoleophilaceae bacterium | reverse complement strand
CCGCGGAGCTCGCGGGCTCGCTGGCGCTCGGCACCGCGGCATACCCGACCTACCGGCTCTTCGTCATCGCGTTCTCCCTCGCGGCGTGCTTCCTGGTCTGGTACGCGATCGAGCGCACCAGGCTGGGCATGGTCGTGCGCGCCGCCACCGAGCGTGCCGACCTGACGCGCGCCCTGGGCATCGACGTCGACCGCTGGATCACGCCGGTGTTCGGGTTCGGCATCGGCCTGGCGGCGCTGGCCGGCGTGCTCGCCGCGCCGATGCGCAACGTCTCGCCGCTGATGGGCTCCGAGCTCATCATCTTCACCTTCGCCGTCGTGGTCATCGGCGGCATGGGCTCGATCCTCGGCGCCGTCGCCGCCGGCTTCATCGTCGGCGTCCTGTCGAGCGTCGCAGCCGTGTTCAACCCGGCCCTCGAGAACACCCTGGCGTTCGCGCTGATGGCACTGGTGCTGCTGGTGCGGCCGGCGGGCCTGTTCGGGTCGGCCGAAGCGAAGTGAGCCGCATCGTGCGCCTCGCGCCCTACGTGCTCGCGATCGGCGTCGTGCTGGCGCTGCCGCGGGTCATGTACTCGGTGCTCGCTCTCGACATCCTGCTGTGGGGACTCTTCGCCGTGTCGATCGACCTGCTGCTCGGCTTCACCGGCCTGCTCTCGTTCGGCCACGCCGCGTTCTGGGGTATGGGCGGCTACGTCGGAGGCTTGGCCGCCAAGTCGCTGGGCCTGCCCTTCCCGCTCGCGGCGCTGGTCGGCGCGGCGGCGGGTGCCGCGCTGGCTCTGCCGCTGGGCTACCTGGCGATCCGCCGGCGCGGCATCTACTTCGCCATGGTGACGCTGGCCTTCGCGCAGATGCTCTTCTACGTCGCCAACGAGTGGCGTGATGTGACGGGCGGGGAGAACGGTCTGCAGGGCATCCCGCGCCTGCTGCCCGGGCTGAGCGTCGCACGGTCCGGGGACTTCTACTACGCGGCGCTGCCGCTGGTCCTGTTCGGGTTCTTCGCGGCGTACCGCATCGTCCACTCGCCGTTCGGCCACGTGCTCGTCGCGATCCGCGACAACGAGGCCCGGGCGCAGGCGCTGGGCTACGCGACCTGGCGCTACAAGCTGCTGGCGTTCGTCCTATCGGGTGCGCTGGCCGGGCTGGCGGGCTCGCTCTTCGCGCTGGCGCACGGCTTCGCCTCGCTCGACCTGCTGCACTGGAGCACCTCCGGCACCGCGGTGCTCATGACCATCCTCGGCGGCATCGGCACGCTGTGGGGCAGCGTGCTCGGCGCGGCCATCGTGCTGCTGCTGCGCGACGCGCTGGCGACGCTCACCGACGCGTCGGGCGTCGTGACCGGCGCCATCTTCGTCCTCATCGTGCTGGCCTTCCGCCGCGGCCTGTGGCCCACGCTGCGCGGCGCGCTGTCGCGCGTTCTGAACGGACGCGCCGCGTCCCCCGTTCGCCGGCTCGCGCGGCGCTCCGCGCGGGAGAGTTGACGGAGGACCCCGTCGAGCGGTCCGCTGCGGCCGGCTACCGCCCGGCTCCGCGG
>JBOGXT010000777.1:0-1638 GCA_050694635.1 Thermoleophilaceae bacterium | reverse complement strand
CCGCGGAGCTCGCGGGCTCGCTGGCGCTCGGCACCGCGGCATACCCGACCTACCGGCTCTTCGTCATCGCGTTCTCCCTCGCGGCGTGCTTCCTGGTCTGGTACGCGATCGAGCGCACCAGGCTGGGGGCCCTCGACGTCCCCGGCCGCCTCCGCGTTATCCACACCCCCGGCCACACGCCCGGACACATGGACGCCGAGCTCGTCCTCGCGGGACACGGGCCGCCCTGGCGCCAAGGACCCGCGGCGGCAGTCGCAAGGCCAGAGGAACACCCTAGGCGCGACCGAGAAACAACCGAACTCATGCATATGGATGACGCGGATCTCGCGAGGCGATCTCGATTCGCCGCTGCAGGTTCGGATCGAGCGCGTTCCAGACCGCCGTGAACGGTGCGCGACGTCAACTCGTACCCCGGATCATGGTGGCGGCGAGGTGCGCGGCTTCGGCGCCGGTGAGTCCTGCGCTCGTCAGCGTGTCCCACGTTCGGAAGTCGATGACGAGGGCGAGGGCCGCGGCGAGGCGGCGCCGGCGGTTGCCGCGGGCGCGCCGTCCTTTCAGGAGCAATTCGACCGTCCGACTGGCTGCTTGTCGTTGTGCGCCGAGTATCTCGTGGAGCGCCGGGAGCGTCTCGGCGTCGCGGATCACGTTGCGGAGCACCTGTGCACCGCGGCGGTACCAGGCGTAGAGGTCGCGGAGCGTTGCGTCGAGTCGGGCGTCGGGATCGGCGACCCTAGCGTGGCGCAGCGGGTCCGGCGGCGGCGCCTGGGCGAGCCAGCGCGCCTGGCAGGCGCCGTAGAGGTCGCGCTCGTCCGGGAAGTGGTGGTAGACGGTGAGCCGCTCGACGCCCGCTCGGCGGGCGATCTCGGCGACCGTGGTGCGCGCCGGACCGAGCTCGCGGTGTAGTTCCGCCGCCGCCGCCACGATCCGGGCTCGTGTCTCGGCGACCTGCTCCGCCCGCCGGCGCATCTCGTATCTCCGCTTCGCCAACATTTCAGTGTCCCCTAAGTTTACTGGAATTGGACAGCGCCTCCCGAGCGCCCTATGCTTCGCACCCGTACTTCCACTGAACATCATGTTCATAGAAAGGAGCGAGAAATGACCGAGGCGGGCTTTGCCGGCAGGATGGGTGCGCGCGAGACGTTGATGGAGGGTCCGCTCGGAGCGATCCTGCTGCTCGACTCGCAGGCGACCGACGGACGCCTGTCGCTCGTCGAGCATCCGCTCGCTCCGCGCGCACTCGGCGCGCCCACCCACACACACAGCAACGAGGACGAGTATTCGCTGGTGCTCGAAGGGACGATTGGATTCGAGATCGCAGGCGAGACGTTCGAAGCGACGACCGGCGATGTCGTCGCGAAGCCGCGCGGCATCCCACACGCCTTTTGGAACGCGACCGACAAGACGGCGCGGCTGCTGGAACTCATCGTGCCGGCCGGCTTCGAGCGCTACTTCGTCGAGCTCGGGCAGATTCTCGGACGGCCGGGGCCGCCGGATCTCGCCGCGCTCGGCGAGCTCGGCTCGCGCTACGGGCTGGAGCTCGACCCGGAGTCGATCCCGCGACTCGCCGCCGAGCACGGGCTAGACGTCGGAGCCGGGCGTCCAGGGGCGGGCATGTCCGGCTAGCGCGCGGTGCCGGCT
>JBOGXT010000776.1:0-3177 GCA_050694635.1 Thermoleophilaceae bacterium | reverse complement strand
GGTCGCGGACCGTGTCGATTGTGGCGTCGAGCGCGCTCGGGCAACGGCGCTCCAGCGGCAGCGCCAGCTGCACGGCGCCGTCGTCCTCGAGGTTGCTCAGCGAGATGCCGAGCATCGTCACGCCCTGCGTCTCCATCATCGGGAGCGCCGCCGCCAGCAGGCCCCGCGCCGTCGCGAGGATCGTCCGGGTCTGCGCGGTCGCCTCCGTCAGCGTGTACGAGCGCGTCGCGCGCGTGAAGTCGTCGAAGCGCAGCCGCAGCACGATGGTTCGGCACACCCGCCGGGCGGCCCGCAGCCGCCCCCCAATGCGGTCCACCAGGCCGACGAGCACGATGTCCAGCGCCTCCGGTGACTTGGGCGACCGGCGGCCAAGCGCGTGCTGCGTTCCCATCGAGCGCCGCCGCCGGCGGCGCACCCGGCGCGGGTCGCGGTTGTGGGCCAGCGCGTGGAGGTGCCGGCCCGACGCCAGCCCGAGCGTCGACACCAGCGCCTCCTCGCCGAGCCGGGCGACCTGCCCCACCGTCGTGAGCCCCCTCGCGTGGAGCTTGCGGGCGGTGACCGGGCCAACGCCCCAGAGCCGCTCGACGGGGAGGGGGTGGAGGAAGGCGAGCTCTCCGTCCGGCGGCACCACGAGGAGGCCGTCCGGCTTGGCGACCCCGCTGGCCACCTTGGCGAGGAACTTCGTCCTGGCCACGCCGACCGTGAGGGGAAGGCCGACCTTCTCGAGCACCTCGCGCCGCAGCCGCACCGCCATCTCCAGCGGCGGGCCCGCGATGCGGCGCATGCCGCGGACGTCGAGAAACGCCTCGTCGATCGACAGTCCCTCCACGACTGGAGTCGTCTCCTCGAAGATCTCGAAGACCGCCTTGCTCGCCTCGGAGTAGGCCGACATCCGCGGCCTCACCACTACCGCGTGCGGGCACAGCTGCCGCGCCCGCCCCCCGCCCATCGCGGTGCGCACGCCACACGCCTTGGCCTCGTAGCTGGCGGCCAGCACGACCCCCATCCCGACGATCACCGGGCGGCCCCGCAGCCGCGGATCGTCGCGCTGCTCGACCGAGGCGTAGAAGGCGTCAAGGTCCGCGTGAAGGATCGTGGCCTCGGTCGGCACGAACAAATGTTCGCACTCGTCCGGGACGGAGACGCTGCGCCGCCGGGAGCATCTGGTACGGTCAGGCGCAGACCGTGCTTACGAATCGTAAGGAAGCTCCGTGACCGACTACGCCGCCGCCGACCGCAGGCGCTGGATGGCGCTCGTCGTCCTCTGCGTCGGGATGCTCATGATCATCCTCGACTCGACGATCGTCAACGTCGCTCTGCCCTCGATCCAGGACGACCTCGGCTTCTCGCAGTCGAGCCTCGCCTGGGTCGTGAACGCCTACCTGATCGCGTTCGGCGGCCTGCTTCTGCTTGCAGGTCGAGTGGGTGACCTGATCGGGCGCCGCATCGTGTTCCTCGTCGGCCTCGCGGTGTTCACCACGGCCTCGCTGGTCTGCGGCCTCGCCCAGAGCCAGGAGGTACTGGTCGGGGCGCGCTTCGTCCAGGGCGTCGGCGGCGCTCTCACCTCCGGGGTGATCCTCGGGATCATCGTGACGATGTTCTCCGAGCCCCGCGAGCAGGCGCGGGCGATCGGCGTCTACAGCTTCGTCGCCTCGGCCGGCGCCTCGATCGGGCTGCTCGCCGGCGGCGTCCTGACCCAGGGCATCGACTGGCACTGGATCTTCTTCGTCAACCTGCCGATCGGCCTCGCGACCGCCGTGCTGGCGCTGCGGCTCGTCGACAGGGACGAGGGCATCGGCCTCCAGCGCGGCGCCGACGTGCTCGGCGCGGCCCTCGTGACCGTCGCGCTGATGCTCGGCGTCTACACGATCCTCGAGGCCGGCGACTATGGCTGGGGCTCGCTGCGCACGCTCGGCCTCGGCGCGATCGCCGTGGCGCTGCTGGCGGGCTTCGTCGCGCGTCAGGCGCGTACGCCCAACCCGCTGGTGCCGCTCCGCATGTTCCGCTCGCGCAACGTGACCGGGGCCAACCTGGTGCAGATGCTGATGGTCGCCGGGCTGTTCGGGATGTTCTTCCTCGGCGTCCTCTACCTGCAGGGCATCCTCGGCTACGACGCCATCGAGACGGGCCTGGCGTTCCTGCCCGTCAGCGTGCTGATCGGGGTGCTGTCGCTCGGCCTGTCGCCGCGCCTGAACGAGCGCTTCGGCGCCAGGGCCGTCCTGCTGGCCGGCCTCGTGCTACTGGCGGCCGCGCTCGGCCTGTTCGCGCGCGCGCCGCTCGACGCGGGCTATGTGGTCGACCTGCTGCCGTCGATGGTCCTGTTCGGCATCGGCGCCGGCCTCGCCTTCCCGGCGCTGACGACGCTCGCGATGTCGGGTGCCACGGCCGAGGACTCGGGGCTCGCCTCGGGGCTCGTCAACACGAGCCTGCAGGTGGGCGGCGCGGTCGGGCTCGCCGTGCTGGCGACGCTCTCCGCGACCCGCACCGACACCCTGCTCGCGGACGGCGAGTCCACCGCCGAGGCGCTCACCGGCGGCTACCGGTTCTCGTTCCTGGTCGCGGCCGGCATGGTCGTGGCGGCCATCGCGTTGGGCTCGACCGTCCTGCGCTCGGAGAGCCGCGCCGCCGCCGAGGCGGAGGTCCACACGGAGCCGGTGCCGGGCGACCCGGCCTATTCCGAGGCGGCGTAGCCGGCGGCGCCCCGCCGGCTCAGCGGTCCAGCTCGGCGAGCGCCGCCGCGCGGCTGGGGTGCAGGTCGAGCAGGTCGGCGAGGCCGGCGAGCCCGAACGTCCGGCGCACGTGCCCCTGCGGGTCGCACACGACCGCGAGCCGGCGGCCCTGCTCCTTGAGGTCCCGGTGGGCGACGATCGCGACTCGCAGGCCGCTCGAGTCGAAGAACGACACGTCGACCAGGTCCAGCACCACGGCGCCGGCGGCCGTCTCGATCGCAGCGCTCAACTCGCGCTCGAGCATCGGCGCGGTTGCCATGTCGATCTCGCCCGTGACCACGACCACGGGCGCCTGATTCTCGTTCTGCGTATGGACGGTAGCCGGTTCGAGCAAGTGGGCCAGTCCCGATCTGGCTCCTCCACGATACCGTCTTGGCCACACTGCGGCGCAGGTGTACCTCGAGTTCGACAACACGGCGCTCGACGCCGCGCAGGCCCTGTGTGTGGC
>JBOGXT010000775.1:0-9725 GCA_050694635.1 Thermoleophilaceae bacterium | reverse complement strand
CGCTCGCCGAGCTCTTCGACGGGCGCTCGCAGCTCCTCGCCTACAACATCATGTTCGGGCCCGATTACGAGCTCGGCGCCTGCCCCGGGTGCTCGAACCTGGGCGATGAGCTCGACGCCACGCGCGTGCATCTGAACCACCGCGATGTGACGCTGATCTGCTTCTCGCGCGCGCCGATCGATCGGCTCATCGCGTACAAGGAGCGGATGGGTTGGCAGTTCCCCTACGTGTCGACCTATGGGACGGAGTTTCCGTTCGACTTCGGGCTCGCCCTCACGCCCGAGCAGGCGCAGGAGATCCCCGAGGTCAAGGAGATGGTCGACAACCCCCCCGAGTGGCTCCAGGACTGGGGGCGGCAGGTCGGAGCCAAGCTCGAGGACGGCCTGCGCGAGGGCCCGGGCTTCATCGCCTTCGCGCGCGAGAACGGCAGCGTGTACCACACCTACACGGTGATGGCACCCGATCGGTTCGTCGCGCCGTACAACTCGTTCCTGCTCGAGCGAACGCCGAAGGCTGAGGCGGAGGAGCCCCGCGCCTGGCGCAAGGACGAGTATCCGGACTGATCGCAGCAGGGCCGCTTTGGCTTGGAGTCCGTTGCCGTCGCGCTTGCGGCTAGGGCCACCCAGGCGAGCGCTGTCGTTTTGCCCAGACACGGAAGTGCTCACCAGGTTTGCGGGAGGCCCCGCCCTGGACGAGCTCCGCGAGTCCGGAGCACGAGTCGGCTCACGCCCGCTCTGCTTGGCGATGCAGGAGTCGGTGCCTCGCCTTCCCGTACGCCCGCTACTCGTCCGCAGCAGGCGTGTCCGGCTCAGCCGAGCCGACGCTCGCATTCCGGCCGAGAGCGGGAGCGGCGCCTATCCTGCGCCGTGACGCAGCGGCGCTGAGTGCAGGGCTACGCTTGCCGGGTGGGGTTCTTCGATGATCTGAAGCCGCCGGCGCCCCCGGAGGAGCCTGAGGAGGAGACGCCGGATTGGATCTCTGCCCCTGATGGGTGGATCGGTGCGGTGCTGCCGGTTCAGGAGTTGATCGGCCGAAGCGAGGAGGCGGCGATCTCCCTCGCCCGGGTCGTCGCCTATCCGGTCGGCTTCGAAGCAACTCTCGATGCTTTCACGCGCGCCGTCAGCTGGGGCTGGGCGTTCGATGAGCGAGTCGTGGAATGGCATCGCGGCGAACATGAGCGCCCGCCGGCCGAGTTGCTTCGCTATGGCGTCGAGTTCGCGGATGGGCGCAGGGCGAGTAACCTCGGCGGGATGCTCGGCGGCACTGTGGTCGCGCTGCCCGCGGGCGATGGCGAGGAGCCCGACCCGGCTAAGGGGATCCGCCTCGTCCCGGGCGGGGGGCACGGCGGCGGACGCCACTCGCGGCAGGAGTTCTGGGTCTGGCCGCTGCCACCGCCCGGTCCGGTCGCGTTCGTCTGTGAATGGCCGAGGTATGGAATCCCCGAGAGCCGAGTTGAGGTCGAGGCCGCTTCGATCGGCGCTGCGGCACAGAAAGCCACTGAGATCTGGCCTGCGCCCCAGTAGCAACGGAGGTGCCGCGTCGGCGGTGTCGCCATCCGTCCGCCGGGGGAGCGAGCTGGCGACGGACGAACGCTGGGTGCTCATCGGAGCAACCGGGCGTCAGCCGACCGTCGGCGCGGACGCTCGGAGCTCGCCCGGAGCGTGCGTCTAGGACCTTACTGCCGAGACGCTCGCAATCGCGATTGTGCACCACTACGCGGGCCAGCTCGACCGCGGATCCTCAGTTTCCACGCGACCGTTCCTCAGAGAGTCGCGAGCCGCAGCACCAGCGCCGCCACCGCCATCAGCTCAATCACGACGGGCGTGGGGAGGTCCGCCGCATCCTGTGCCCGGATATGGGCGGCGATCGCGAGCAGGAAGTAGCAGACGAGCCCAACGGCGGCTACGACACCGAGTGGGCCCCAGAACAGGCCCACCACGAGCCCCGCCGCGCCAGCGAGGAGAATCCACGCCAGGTAATTGAGCCTGTCCTCGGACACGCCGAGCCTTGTGTAGGTCGCGACGACCTCAGGCCGGTGCGAGAGCTTTCGGATCGCCGCGAAAGCCAGCAAGGCCGCCAGCAGCGACGACACTATGGCGGTGGCAGTGAACATCGAAGCTACCTCGTCAAGAACGACTCAAGCAATATAAACATATGTATAGTTTCGTGCCGAGACGTTCTCACCTGTGAGCCCGCAACGCAGCAACCGAGGGGGGCTCATCGAGGGCACGCTGCGGTGCCTCGAGCGACTGCCGGCGGACCAGATCACCGCGCGCGCGATCGCCGAGGAATCAGGCGCCAACCTGGCGTCGATCGCGTATCACTTCGGGTCCAAGGACGATCTGGTGACCGAGGCCGTGATCCAGGGCCTGGACCGTTGGCTGGATGAGATCGCAAGCGAGCTCGACGACGTGAACGCCGCCTCCCCAGCGGAGCGCTTTCGAGCCGCCGCCGAGGCGGTCGAGAGAACGCGCAAGCACCATGAAGGGCTCGCGCGGAACTTCCTCGGAGCGCTCGCGCGAGCCCAACACGAACCTCGGATCAAGCAATTGCTCACCGAGGGATTCCGCCACACCCGCCCGAACCTGGCCGCGGTGATCGGCTTAGGAGACGACCAAGCGGGCGAGGATGCCGCCGGGCTCGTCCATGCGCTGTTCGTCGGGCTGCTGTTCCAGGTCCTTCTCGATCCCGAGCTCGCGATCGAGGGCGAGCGCATGGAGATCGCACAGACTCGGCTGCGCAGCGTCCTCCCCCGTCCTGGCTGAGAGCCGCGGTAGGCGCAACCCGGCACGGCCGTGGACAACCCCGTGGCGAAGCTCCACGCACACTCGCTTCGACCGGAGGACCCGAAGCGGGCGTCCCCGCCCCGAGCTCCAGGAAGAGTGTTGCTCCGCGCTGAAGGCGGTCGTCTTGACTGGGGCTGGCGAGATGCCCGCCCCGGACGACGTCCGGGCCTGGAGACCGATCGTACGGAGGCTCCTGCTTCCGCTGACGATGCGGAAGCCGAGCGCATCGAGCGCGGGACCGCTGGAGTTCGTCTCTATGAAGAAGGGCTCTGTGTCAACTAGTGGTCGGTCGGTGGTTCTCCGTTCCGCGCTCGTGGTGGAGCATCGCTCAAGTCTCTATGGCCTCCTGGGCGGGAGGATCAGGCGAAATTGGATCGTTCGCTCGCGGGCGCAAGTCCATTGGGGTCGGTCTATGCCGCCAGACGAAGCGCGGCGCCTCGGGGAGCGAACTTCTCGTTGCGAGAAAGCATGTGCCAGATCGCGTGGGCGAGCCGGCGGGCGATGTCGATCTGGGCGACCTTGGCGCCGCGCTGCTTGCCGAGCCGGCGCTTGTTGCGCTGGTAGCGCTCGGCGTAGGCCGGGTGCTTGAGCGCGTGCATGGTGGCCTCGATCAGCGCCCAGCGCAGGTAGCGGGGACCCTGCTTGGTTAGCGGCCCGCGCCGGTCGGAGCCGCCCGACTGGTTGACGCGCGGGCAGAGGCGCGTGTAGCCGGTCAGCTTCTGGGGCGATGAGAACCGCTCGATCACGCCGATCTCGGCGGCGATCGTGAATGCGAGCACCCAGCCGATCCCGGGGAACGCTCAAGAGCAGCGGGACGTAAGGGTGGTCGGCATGGCCGCCCCGAAGGCGCTTGTTGATGTCGGCGATCTGGCGCTCGAGGTCGTCGATCAACATGACCGAGGCGGTGATGTTCCCCCGCCACGGTTCCGGCACCTCGAGCCGCTCGAGCAGCTTCCTCCCACCGACCCTGAACAAGTCGGTGACCGTGCACGGCTTGCCGAAGTTGATCAGGCTCGAGTGGATCCGGTGCTTGAGCATCGAGCGGTGCTTCACCAGATGCAGACGAAAGTGCGCCAGCTCGCGCTCCTCGCGGATCCGCGGGTCGGGCAGCCAGATCGCCGGCACCAAGTCGCGGTGGCTCAAGACCGCCAGCACCCGCGAGTCGATCTTGTCGGTCTTGCAGGCCAAGGGAGCCAGGCCCTTGACCTTCTGGGCGTCGGCGATCTCGACCTCCCAGCCCTCTTGTTAAAGCGTGTCGTGGACCAGCCGGGCGCCGGTCATCGACTCGACCACCGCGCAGACCGGCTCACGGTGGACCTCGTCGATCCAACGGGCCAGCCTCCTCAGCGAGTCGCCGTCAGGTGGCGCGGCCAGCTGGTCCAGCTGCTCTCCCGTCTCGGAGAGCAGACACACGTCGACCTTCCTTCGGCTGAGATCCAACCCGGCGTGCAACATTGAAGTCGGGCGTCCTTTGAGCTCGCTCCTCGGTGACAGCCGGAGCGTGTCACCATAGGAGGCCCTCCTTCATGGCAGTCCCTTGCGGGCGGGAACGCCGCCCGGCGGAGACGCTTCGTTCCGTGGGGCAGCTTCGCACTCTCGATGAGTCGCGGTTGTGGGTCGGTCAGGGGGGCGAAACGCAGGCGGGCGTCGTCACTGCGGCCACCCACGCATGGTGAGCTCGATGACGCGTTCGAGCTCTTTCCGTGTTGCACCGGATGCGGCCAGCACGGCCATGCCGCAGACGACTGTCCCGATGTAGTGGGTCAGCGCCTTGGGATCGGCGTCCGTCGGGATATCGCCCTCGGCTTGGGCTCGCTCGAACCGCTCGCGGATCGCGGCGTGGCCGGCGAGACGCGAGGCGATCAGAATCTTGCCGACGGGCGAGGAGCCCTCGGCGCAGTAGGTGGTGCCCAGCACGGCAAGACAGCCGGCCGGGGTGTCTGGATCGGTCTGCACG
The DNA here is from genome assembly GCA_050694635.1 of Thermoleophilaceae bacterium. Taxonomy (GTDB): domain Bacteria; phylum Actinomycetota; class Thermoleophilia; order Solirubrobacterales; family Thermoleophilaceae; genus JACVRW01. The sequence continues at coordinate 4,982 of JBOGXT010000775.1, read as the reverse complement.
TCCGCGGCGCCGCGTAACAGGCCCTCGGCGACTGCGCGCGCGGTTGGCTGCGCGAGTGCCTCGCGCTCATAGGACGAAGGCCCCTCGCCGTAGCGCTCGAGGGCCTTGCGGAACAACTCCTCCTTGTTGCCGTACGCGGCGTACAGGCTCGGTCGGTTGATCCCCATCGCTTCGGTGAGATCGGAGAGCGACGTCCCCTCGTAGCCCCTGCTCCAGAACACGGTCATCGCCCTGTCCAGGGCTTCATCGGCGTCGAAGGCTCTTGCGCGTCCCATCAGGCTCTGGTAGCGTACCGATCGGTATTGTACCGATCAGTACAAATAGGTCGTCTGTCAGGACACCAAGGAGACGCGTCATGTCCAGCGTTACGCGCGAGGGTTCCGTCCAGCTGCTCGGGGAGGTGCTCTCGGGGCCGGTCTTTGCTGCGGGCGACCCCGGGTACGACGAGGCCCGGCGCGTCCACAACGGGCTGATCAACAAGCACCCCGCGGTGATCGCGCGCTGTCTGCACACGGCGGACGTCGCGGACGCTGTCAACGTCGGCAGGAGCGAAGGAGTCGAGATCTCGGTTCGTGGTGGTGGTCACGGCGTCGCCGGCAAGGCGGTCACCGAGGGCGGGCTGATGATCGACCTCTCGCTGATGAAGGGCATCCACGTCGATCCGGCGCGATCCGTGGTCCGGGCGCAGGCTGGTGTCACCGTCGGTGAGCTCGACCGTGCCACCGCCGCCTTTGGACTCGCGACCCCCAGCGGCGTGGTCTCGAGTACCGGGATCGCGGGCCTGACGCTCGGCGGTGGGATCGCCTGGCTGATGGGCAAGCACGGGATGGCCGTCGACAACCTGCTGTCGGCCGAAGTGGTGCTCGCCTCGGGCGAGGTCGTCACCGCGAGCGAGGACGCCGATCCCGATCTGTTCTGGGCGCTCCGCGGGGGCGGGGGCAACTTCGGCGTCGTGACCTCGTTCGAGTACCGCACGCATCCGTTCGCGAGCGTCCTCGCCGGTCCCGTGCTGCATCCGCTCGCGGCGGCGCCGCAGCTGTTCTCGTTCTACCGCGAGTTCGCCGCCGACCTCCCGGACGAGCTATCCACGCAGGCCGTCTTCCTGCATGCGCCCGACGGATCGGGGACGAAGCTCTGCGGAATCGCGCTCTGCCACGCCGGCGACGACGCCGACCGCGCCGACGCCGACGTCCGCCCGCTGCGCCGGTTCGGCTCACCGGCCGCGGACATGATCCAGCGCATGCCGTACCCCGTCCTGAACACGGGGGTCGACTGGCTGTCCCCAACGGGCTCGCTCAGGTATTGGAAGTCGGCGTTCTTCTCGGAGCTGTCGGATCCCGCCGTCCAGGTGATGGCTGGGGCGTTCGAGCGGGCGCCGAGCGAGCTTTGCGCACTCGTGGTCGAGGACTTCCACGGTGCGGTCACACGCGTGGCCCCGACGGCTACGGCCTACCCGCACAGGGAGCCGGGCTACAACCTCTTTCTGATCTCGCAATGGACCGACCCAGCCCAGACAGATACAGGCATCGCGTGGGCGCGCGAGACCTTCGACGCGCTGTCCCCCTACATGGCCGACCGCTCCTACACGAACTACCTGCCGGCCGACGACTACGACCGCGTCCGCCACGCCTACGGCCCCAACTACGAGCGGCTCGTCGAGCTCAAGCGCCGCTACGACCCGGACAACCTCTTCCGGCTCAACCACAACATCGACCCCGAGGGCTGATGGCAGCGCCACCCCGTCCGCGCGCCAACCCGGTGCTCGGCTCGGGGCTTGCTAGCGCATAAGCATGTGAGCGGTAGCGAGCGCCACTTTCGAATCCATGGGGCTGCGGCACTCCTGGATGGACCGCGTCCGAGGGCGTTGCGGGAGGCCGACTGTGCGCCGCATCGTCGAGGGCGACGCCCGCGTGGGAGTGCGCCGCATCGCCGAGGGCAACGTCAGCCGTCGACGGCCGCCGTCGTGGAGGCGCTCAGGCGAACTCGGGCATCACCCGATCGGCCACCAGCTTGAGCTGGTCGGTGATCGGCGGCACGCCCTCCACTCCCTGGCCCGAGAAGAACTCGACCAGCGGCGAGTCGGAGAGGGCGAGGATCATGTGGTCCACGCCGGCCGGCTGGATGTCGCTCTTGATCTTCTCGACGCACTCCTCGGGCGTGCCGGCCACGGAGAGCTTCTCGGCCATCTCGGGGGCGAACAGGTCGATCGCCTTGGGCACGTCGCCCGCGGCGAACGCGTCGAACATCGGCTGCAGCTCCGCGGGGTCGATGCCGTGGCGCTCCACCTGCTCCGGCGGCATGGCGGGGACGTAGAAGGCGACCAGTGTCCGGGCCGCCCGTCTGGCCGCGTCGCCGTCCTCGGAGACGACCGACACCACCCAGGCGCCGACGTCGATCTCGTCCATGCTGCGGCCGGCGCGCTCGGCGCCGACCTTCACGTGCTCGACGGCGTAATCGTACGCCTCGCGCGAGTACGACAGCGCGTGGTGCATGCCGTCGGCGATCTCACCGGCCGCCTCGAAGGAGCGCGGGCCCTTCATGGCGCCCATCTTCAGCGGGATGCGCTCCTGCACCGGACGGGCGGCGGTGAACAGGCCGGTGTACTGGAAGAAGTCGCCCTGGAAGTCGATCTTGCCCTCGTCGAGGAAGGTCCGCATCACGTGCAGCGCCTCCTTGAGACGCGAGAGCGGCTTCCGCTTGTCCCAGTCCAGGTGGTACTGCTGCATCATCACGAAGTTCCCGGTGGAGACGACGCACTCGGTACGCCCGCCGGTGAGCTCGTCGAGGGTGGCCAGCTGCTGGCAGATCAGGGTCGGCTCGCGCAGGAACACGTGCGTCACGTTCGGCCCGAAGCGGATGTTCCGGGTCTTGTCCGCGGCCGCCGCGAACAGCAGCCAGAGGTCCTTGTGCCAGGTCTCGTCCACCGAGTAGCACGCGTAGTACCCGAGCTCGTCCGCCGTCGTGATCATCTCGAGCGAGTCCGACAGCGGGTAGTCGGGCAGCATGCAGTAGCTGAACTTCATCCAGTCCCCTCCGCTTGGTCGCAAGCACTCGGGTCGGCCGAGTGCGCGCGATTGCTTTCAGTTGGCATGGTCTCGGACCCCAACCCGGTCGACAGGACGTCGTCGGCGAAGTGGTCGTGCATCCAGTCCAGGTGATCCCAGCGTGCGGCGACGATGCGGTGGGTGTCCCAGGCCGGCAGATCCTGCTGCGGGAAGGTCCGCATCAGGTCCGGATCGATCTCGTAGACGTGCTCGAAGCGCTGGACCACGTCCTCCTTGATCCGCCGCGGCTCGGGCGGCCGCTGCTCGCCGAGCCGGAAGATGCTCACTTGTACGCCTCGTCCATCATCTGCTTGCCGGGGTTCATGACGTTGTTCGGGTCGAGAGCGCGCTTGACGCGCTTGACCACCTCCCACGCGCTGCCCATCTCCGTCGGCACGAGCTCGGCGTCCCCCTCCCGGGTGGCGCCGTGGCAGGCAGTGATCGAGCCGCCGTGCCTGAGCGCAACCTCGGCGATCTCGCGCTTGCAGGCGACCCAGCCGGCCCATGTCTCGTCGTCGAGGCGCTGCTCCCAGATGCCGACGTCGATCTCCACCAGGTAGTCGGCCCAGGGCTTGTAGGCGCCGTTCGTGTAACAGAACATACCCCAGTCGTCGAAGATCCCATAGCGCTCGCTGTAGCGCTCGACGATGGCGTGCCACTCCTCGCGGACCTTCGGGAGGACGGAGAAGTTCAGCGCCGCGTCCTCGCAGTGCCAGGACATCGGGACGACCTGCCCGTCCCTGGTGCGGCCGTGCAGGGGCGTCGCGTAGCGGTCGTGGCGCGAGGCCCAGTCGCCCTGCGAGATCTCGTCGCCGAGGTACATGCCGCCTTCGGCTCGGCCCAGCTCCATGACCCGCTTCGAGGCCGGTTCGACCTCGGCGCGGGTGCCGTACATCGCCACCGCCACCACGGCCTGCACCCGCGGCGGCTGCGGGATGTAAGCCTCGTCGTCGCGGCGCAGGTAGCGAAGCTTCCACTCGTCGAAGAGCACGACCCCGGCCAGCGTGGCCAGGCCGGAGCGGGTCAGCGCGCCGGTCGTGCGATGGGCCTTCATGTAGTCGTCGAAGGCGAAGAAGGCGGAGAACTCGAGCTCGGGCCGGGGCACCAGCTCGAGCGTCGCCTCGGTCGTGATGCCGAGCGTCCCCTGGTGTCCGGTGAAGAGATGCTTGAGCGTCAGCCCGGTGGACGACTTGCGCAGCCTGCGCCCGCCGCCCTCGCCGATCTCGACGATCTCGCCCGTGGGCAGCACCACCTGCATCGAGATCACCAGGTCGCGCGTGTGGCCGAAGCGCGAGCCCAGCAACGACCAGCCGCCGGTGCCGATCCGGCCGCCGACAAGCGAGCAGGGATAGGAGGCCGGGTCGTCCGGATAGAAGACCCCGTGCGGCCGCAGCTCCTCGTTGAGCTTGAGCATGTTGATGCCCGGCCCGACCGTGACCGTGCGGTCCGCGAGGTCGATCTCGTGGATCCGGTTCATCAGCTTGACGTCGACGCAGATGCCCCCGCGCAGCGGCACCGCGCCGTCCGACAGCCCGGTCCCGCCGGCGCGCGGAACGACCGGGATGCGCAGCCGGTTGGCGAGCTTCACCACCTCGGAGACCTCCTCGGCGCTCACCGGCAGCACGGCCACGTCGGGCATGAACTCGGCCCAGCGGTGCACCGGGAACGGCGCCGGCACGCGCGTACGGCTCGCTCGCGAGGACAGGTTCGCCAGCACCCGCTCGTCGTCGCCGATGATCGCGCGCAGCTCGTCGACCACCGAGTCGTCGACCGCGCTCTTGAAGGCGACGCTCACGGGCGGCCGCCGACCTCGATGCCGGCCGAGCGCGCGACGAGCTCGAAGAGGTCCATCACCTCGAGCCGCCCGTCGGCCGCCTGCGAGAGCGGCCGCTCGGACCAGGGGCAGGCGCTGACGAGCGCGTCGACCTCGAGCTGCTC
>JBOGXT010000774.1:0-1855 GCA_050694635.1 Thermoleophilaceae bacterium | reverse complement strand
GCGCGGGCGAGAGCGCGCAGCGCGGCCGCCCGCACGCGCGGGAGGCGCAGCTCGAGCGAGTCGACCTCGGCCAGGGCCGCCGGCGTGGGGAAGAGGTGCGTGATCGCGCCGGCGGGCTCCTCGAGCGGGCGCCCGTACAGCGCCACCAGCCGTGCGCCGGTGCGGCGGGCCGCAGCCAGGGTGACCTGCTGCCCGACGACCGCCCTCACTGCGAGCTCGAACCCGTCCGTGGAGCGGGGCACCCGCAGGCCGGGGTGCCGCTTCACGAGCGGCGCCAGCAGCGGTTCCCGTCCTAGCCCGGCGTCGATGCGCTCGGTGTCGGCGTCGAGGTCCAGGAGACGCCGGCAGCGGGCCAGCGCCTCCGGGCGGTCGCGCTCGTCTTCGAGGCGGAGCTCGAACCCGGTCCCTTCCCCGATCGCCTCCGCCACCGCGGCGCCGTGCTCCAACTGCAGCGAGCGCCGGTAGCCGCTCCCGTCGACCTCCTCGATGCCAGGGATCGCGCGGGGGGCCAGAAAGCGCAGCAGCTCCATCATCTCGACCTCACAACGCCTCCCATGCGAGCGTTGTGATGGCGATGACGCTCTACGACACGATCGACTCGCCGCTCGGCGAGCTGCTGCTGGAGGGCGACGGGAACGCCCTGACCGGCCTCCACATGGACGGCGCGCCGGCCCCCGGCTGGCGCCGCGACCCCGCCGCCTTCGCCAAAGCCGCCGATCAGCTGCGCGCCTACTTCGCCGGCGAGCTGCGCGAGTTCGACCTCCCGCTGGCGCCACGCGGGACGGCGTTCCAGCAGGAGGTCTGGACCGCTCTGCGCGAGATCCCCTACGGCACCGCGATCAGCTACGCCGAGCTGGCCGCGGCGGTCGGGCGACCCCGCGCCGCCCGAGCCGTCGGCGCCGCCAATGGCCGCAACCCGATCGCGGTCGTGATCCCCTGCCACCGCGTGATCGGCGCTACCGGCACGCTCACGGGCTACGGCGGCGGGCTCGGCCGCAAGCGCCTGCTGCTCGACCTGGAGGCGGGCCGGCGCACCGCCTTGCCGCAAGCACTCGGCTCGGCCGAGTGCGCGCGGATCGCTTACACCCTGATCGGCGCGGACGGCAAGCCCTACGAGTCGCCTACGCCCGGCACGCTGGGCGGCCACCGCCGCAGCAAGGGGTACGGCCGCCTCGACTGCCCGGCCGCCCTGCGCTGGATCGCCAAGGGCCATTACGTGAGGCACCGCGTCTTCTTCGCCGACGAGGCCACGGCCGTGGCCGCCGGCTACCGCCCCTGCGCCGTGTGCATGCCCGAGCGCTACGCGGAGTGGAAGCGCAGGCGCGCCGCCTAGGCCCCGCGCGGCGACGAGTCCTCGAGCACCACCCGCATCAGATCGCGGATCGAGAGCATCCCGACCACCTGCTCGCCCTCCACGATCGGCAGGTGCCGGAAGCCGCCGTGGATCATCAGGACGGCGGCCTGGCGGATCGGCTCGTCGGGCTCCATCGTCTCGGGGTCGCGCGTCATCCAGTCGGTAACGAGCGTGTCGTCCCTGATGCCCGTCGCGACGGCGCGCAGCACGTCGCGTTCGGTGAGGATGCCCACGAGCTCCTCGCCCTCCAGGACGATGACGGCGCCCACGTCGCGGGCGACCATCCGCTTGGCGACCTCGCCCAGCCGGTCGCCAGGCACGGCCGTCAGGAGATCGCGCGACATGTGGTTGCGGGCGACCGGCATGAACGGACTCTAGCCCCTAGTCGATCAGCGACACGATCCCCACGAGCGCCGGTGCGAATACCAGCGCCGGGAGGAAGTTGCCGACCTTCACGTCGGTCAGGTCGAGGAGCTTCAGCGAGATCCCGATGATCAGCAC
>JBOGXT010000773.1:0-2354 GCA_050694635.1 Thermoleophilaceae bacterium | reverse complement strand
CGCCCCGCCGCCGCCGCCCGCCGCCCAGGTGCGCCCGGCGATCGACTTCCGGCACGGCGTGCCCGACCTCGCGAGCTTCCCCAGGCGCGACTGGGCCTGGGCCATGCGCGAGGCGTGCCGGAGTGCGCCCGCCGCCGAGCTCGGCTACGGGGACCCGCGCGGCAGCGAGACGCTGCGGGTGGTGCTCGCGGCCTATCTGCGCCGGGTCCGCGGCGCCGTGGCCGAGCCCGAGCGGATCGTGATCTGCTCCGGGGTCCAGCAGGGGGTGAACCTGGTGATCCGGGCGCTCGCGCGCAGCGGCGTGAGGCGGGTGGCGTTCGAGGACCCGGGACATCCCGACCACCGGGCCGGGGCCGAGCTGGCCGGGGTGGAGGCCGTGCCCGTACCGGTGGGTGAGCGCGGCGTCGACGTGGCGGCCGTGGAGGCGAGCGGCGCGGGCGCGGTGGTGCTCACGCCGGCGCACCAGTCCCCGACCGGTGCGCTGCTCGCCCCCGAGCGCCGCCATGCCCTGCTGGCCTGGGCGGCCGAGCACGAGGCGATCCTGATCGAGGACGACTACGACGCCGAGTTCCGCTACGACCGGGAGCCCGTGGGGGCGCTGCAGGGCCTCGCGCCGGAGCGCGTGGCGACGCTCGGCTCGGTCAGCAAGTCCCTGGCGCCGGGCCTGCGGCTCGGCTGGGTCGTGTGCCCACCAAGGCTGGTCGACGCGATCGCCTCGGAGAAGCGGATCGACGACCGCAGCTCGCCGGTGCTGGACCAGCTGGCGCTCGCGGCGCTGATCGAGTCGGGCCGCTACGACCGCCACCTGCGCCGGATGCGGGGCGTCTACTCGGCGCGCCGCGAGGCGCTGATGGAAGCGCTGGCCCGGCATGCGCCCGAGCTCGAGCTGCGCGGGCTGGCCGCGGGCTTCCACGTCCTGGTGCTGCTGCCCGAGGGCATCGAGGAGCAGGAGGTCGTGGCCGCCGCGCGGGAACGGTCCGTCGGCGTCCACGGGCTGGGTGACTACCGCTTCGGGAACGTCCCCGGGCCACCCGCCCTCGTCATGGGCTTCGGCAACGTGGGCGAGGGGGCGATCGAACGGGGAATCGAGTCGATCGCCGACCTGCTGACGAAACCCTGACGCCCCTCGCGCGACAACACAACATGCTCACGCACCTTCGTCGCCCACGATCCCAGAGGTCGCACGAGGGCCGCGCCCGCCGGAAGCCCGTTCGCCGGGCATTCCCGACGGTGCCGGAGGACGCGGCCCTGTATGTGTGCGAGTGCGGGAACGCCTTCACCGCGGCCGTCACCACGGGCGTCACCTGCCCCGCGTGCGGCCACGGCCAAGCCTGGTAGCTACGCGCGACCGGTTAGGGGGCGGCGCCCTTCGCCCGCTTTCGCGCCACCACCAGCAGGTACTCGTAGCGATACTCGGCCGGCCCGCCGGGCGGGCCCTGGTTGGAGCGGGTGGCGAAGTCGAGGAAGTCGCGATCGAGCGCGGCGAGTCGGTCCGGCTGCTCCGCAAGGCCGGCGTAGAGCCCGACCACCGGGCCGAAGGTCTCCTTGAAGAAGTCGCAGTAGGCGGCCGGGTCGCCCGGGCTGAGCTCGACGTTCTGCCTGCGTGACAGGTCGAGCGAGGCGAGGCGGTCGCCGAACAGCGCCCGCACGTGGTCCTCGCTGCCCCACAGGACCGGCGGCAGCGCTTCCGGCGGCGGGGGAGGCGCGTAGCGGCCGAAGAGCTCGAAGAACTCGGCTGCGAGCCCCTCCGGCGTGAAGTTGATCATGCCTATCGTGCCGCCAGGGCGGCAGACGCGCACGAGCTCGTCCGCGACCGCCTGGTGGTCCGGGGCGAACATCGCGCCGACCGAGGAGGTGACGACGTCGAACTCGCCGTCGCCGAACGGGAGCGCCTCGGCGTCGCCCTCGACCCAGTCGAGCTCGACACCTCGGGCGCCGGCCTCGCGACGGCCCGCTTCGAAGTTCTCCGGCGTGAGGTCGCACGCGACCACCTGGGCCCCGGCCTCGGCCGCGCGGATGGCCACGTTGCCGGTGCCGGCGGCGACGTCGAGGACGCGCTGACCGGCGGAGACTCCGCACGCCTCCACCAGCGCCGGTCCGAACCCCCAGACCGTGTGGGTGGCGAACCTGTGGTAGTCGCCGAGCGCCCACATCGCGCGCTGCTCGGCCTTCGGGCCGCCCTGAGCGGCCATTTCCTCGATCCTGGACCGGGCGGCCGCCTCCAGGACGGGCGCCTTGGGTGCTGTTCGACGTTCCATGCGCCGACCGTACGCCTGGGCGACCGCCGCGGCTTCGCCACTCCGGGCCATCTTGCGGGCGCCCTGGAGATGGCCGATTCTGGCTATCTCCGCGCC
>JBOGXT010000772.1:0-6826 GCA_050694635.1 Thermoleophilaceae bacterium | reverse complement strand
CGCCGGAACGCCGCGAGCATGGCGGCCCCGGTCTCGCGGTCCACCTCGCCGCCGGCCCCGGCCGGCACGGGCCGCTCGGGCAGGCGGTCGCGCACCATCACGAGCAGCCGGTAGACGTTCCAGCCGTCCGCGGCGAGCTTCGGGGCCAGCCGCGCGCCGTGCTCGGGATCGTCCACGAGGAGCTTGCGATGGCCCGCGTCGCCCAGCACGCGCTCGGCCTCCTCGGCGAGGGTCTCCGGCCCGGCGGCCGGGTCCTCCACCGACACCGCGTTCAGCGCCCACACGAGCGGGAGGCTCGGGGTGAGCAGGGCCTTGCCGTGCTCGCTGGGCCGCACCTCGTCCACGGCCGCCTCGTCGGCGCGCTGCAGGTGGGCGAGGATGCGCTCCATCGCGCCGGCGCTCATTCGATCCCCAGCCGGTCGAGCAGCGCCTCGTCGCGCCGCCATCCCTTGCGCACCCGCACCCGCAGGTCCAGGTGCACGCGGCGGCCGAGCAGCGCCTCGATCTCGCGGCGCGCCGCGGTGCCGACCGCCTTGACCATGCGACCTCCGGCGCCGACCAGGATGGCCTTCTGCGACTCGGTCTCCGCCCACACCCGCGCGCGCACGACGAGCAGCCCGTCCTCGCGCTCCTCGAGCTCGTCGATCTCGACCTCGACCGCGTGCGGGAGCTCCTCGCGCGTGCGGAGCAGGACCTGCTCGCGCACGAGCTCCGCGAGCCGAACCTGCTCGGGCAGGTCGCTCGTGTCGTCGGGCGGGTAGAGGAACGGCCCCTCGGGGAGGAGCGCCGCCAACTCGTCCGCGAGCGGGACCACCCCGGCGCCGGTGCGCGCGCTGACCGGGAAGATCTCGCCCTGGACATCGAGCTCCGCCGCGCCCGCCAGCGCGGCGACGGTGCCCGGCTTGTCGAGCCGGTCGACCTTGTTGAGCGCGGTCACGGCCGGTACCCCGGCCCGCTTGATCGCCTCCGCGATGAAGCGGTCGCCCGGGCCGACGCCCTGCTCGCCGTTCAGCACGAACAGCACGGCGTCCGCGTCGGCCAGGCCGCGCTCGACGCTGCGCTGCATGCGCTCGGTGAGCGCGTCGCGCGGTCGCTGCACGCCGGGGAGGTCCACGAGCACGAGCTGCCAGTCGGGCCCCGTCGCGATCCCCCGGATCTCGCGCCGGGTGGTCTGCGGCTTGTCGGACACGATCGCGACCTTGCCGCCCACGATGCGGTTGACGAGCGTCGACTTGCCCGCGTTCGGACGGCCGGCGAGCGCGACGAACCCGGAGCGCGTCACAGCTTCCCCATCACATCGTCCTGGAGGGCGAGCATCTCGCCGCCGTCGGCCTCGTGGTCGTAGCCGCACAGGTGCAGCACGCCGTGCACGACCGCCTCGGCGAGGTCCTGGGTGTGCTCAGGGCAGATCACCACGTCTCCGAGCTCGCGCGGGCCGCTCGCCGGGCCGCGCTCGTCGACCGGAAAGGACAGCACGTCCGTGGGCCGGTCGCGCCCGCGGTGCTCCCGGTTGAGCTCGCGGATGCGGTGCTCGCCCACGAGCTGCACCGCCAGGTGGCCGTCCTCGACCCCGGCCGCCGCCAGCGCCGCGAGCGCCGGGGCGCGCAGGTCCTCGGGAGCGTCCATGAGGTCGAGCTGGATCAGGTGGCCACTTAACTCTGCTGCTGGCGCCGCGGCGCGCGCAGCGCGGGCGCCTGCTTCTCCGCGTACTCGTTGTACGCGGCCACGATCCGCTGCACGAGCTTGTGGCGCACCACGTCCTCGCCGCCGAAGCGCACGAACTCGATGCCCTCCACGTCCTCGAGGATCTCGCCGATCACCATCAGGCCCGAGGACTGGTCGCGCGGCAGGTCGATCTGCGTCACGTCGCCGGTCACGACCATCTTCGAGTTGAAGCCGAGCCGGGTCAGGAACATCTTGATCTGCTCCGGGCTCGTGTTCTGCGCCTCGTCGAGGATGATGAAGCTGTCGTTGAGCGTGTTGTGCGTGACGAGAAAGTCGTCTGTGACATAGAGCGCATCGGCTGCGGCCACCTGGATGCAGCACGTCTCCGCGTCGCCGGCTGGCTCGATGCTCTCGACGAATCGCATCGGGCAGCCGCCTCCCTGCTCCCGATAGACGTCGCGCTTGCGGGCGAGCCGGAACGGCTCGAGTCCCGGCGGTAGCCGGATGTCGAGCACAAAGGCGTCGGAGCGGTAATGCACCGGCCGGCCCCTGGCGCGGCCGGGCGGACGCCCGGCGGCTGCTCGCAGCCTGCGGTAGGCCACGCCCCCGAGCGAGCGGACGAGGAAACCAACATGGTCCGCCAGCCGCTTCGAGCACGTCGAGAACTGGATCCGGCATGTGCGACCGCGCTGGGTGACCGGGCCGCCGTCGCTGTCGAGCAGCCCTTGGAGGACCCCGAGGCGGACCTCCGGTGAGTTGTAGAGGTAGGGGTTGGGCACGAACTTCGTGGAGCGCGTGCCGGCCAAGCCGAGCTCGCGGAGGGCGACCGTGACCGGGTTCGATACGATCACGCCGCCGCGATGCCCGTCGACGTGACGGAGGACGTAGTCGACGGCGCCCTTGCGCCGTAGCTCGATCCCCGGCGGCGCCGCCTCGAGCGCATCTGCCAGCTCGGGATCCGCGGTTGCGAAGCTTGGCGTCGTCGACGTGGTCAGGCAACCGTCGCCAAGAAGGAGGCCGAGCGCGTACGGATCGACGGGAACCTCGCGGGGCTCGAACTCCACCGGCGCGCTCAGCATGGGGAGTTCGAAGCGATGCTGGTGGTGGCGCCGCAGGCGCCCGACCATCTCCTGCGTCTGCACCACTCGCCCCGGCTTGCCGTGCTTGCGATCGTCCGGCGTCGTCACGAACCAGAGGTGTTCGCCACAGCACAGGGTCTGCGCGCCGTCCTGCGCGCGAACGCGGAAGACCTCCCTGCGGCCCTGCGGATAGACGCCCAGCACCGGAGTCGGGAGGCCATTCGACCCGATGACCAGGTCGCCGACCTGCAAGGCCCCGATCGCGCGGAACCCCGACGGAGTTAGCACCTGCCGGTCGAGAGGCTGCGCGCGGCCGCGCATGAAGGCCAGCGGGGCGATCTCGATCACGCCGCGGTCGAGGTGCTGGTTCACGCGCTCGGGCTCGAGCATGTCGTACAGGGCGTCGAACAGCGGGCGCAGGTAGGGGTCGACCTTGGCCTGGATGTCGCCGGGCAGGAAGCCGAGCCGCTCGCCCGCCTCCACGGCCGGCCGGGTCAGCACGATCCGGTTGACCTCGCGCCGCGACAGCGCGGCCACCGCCATCGCCACGGCCAGGAACGTCTTGCCGGTGCCGGCCGGGCCGATCCCGACGGTGATCGTCTGGGAGCGAATGGCGTCCACGTAGCGCTTCTGGTTCACGGTCTTGGGCGCCACCTTGAGGCCGCGGTGGCGCCAGACGACATCCTCGAGGATGCGGCTGGGGCTCTCGTGGCGATCGAGCGCGTCGGCGATGGCCTCGATCGTTCCGGGCGCGATCTCGTGGCCCTGCCGGACCAGGTCGGTGAGCTCGCGGACGACCGTGCGGGCCACGCCGACCTCGTCGTCGGCCCCGTCGAGCGTGAGCACGTTGCCGCGCAGGTACACCTCGCAGTCGAGGTGCTCCTCCAGCGTCTTCATGATCGCGTCTCCCGGCCCCGCGAGCTCGGCGGCCACGTCGTTGGGGAGCTCCAGCTGGACTCGCACTACGCGGTGAGCTTCTCCCTGACGGCCGCGCTGACGCGCTTGCCGTCGGCGCGGCCCTTCACCTTGGGCATCACGAGGCTCATCACCCTGCCCATCTCGTTCGGCGAGCTGGCGCCAGACTCGGCCACGGCGTCGCCGACGAACGCGTCGAGCTCCTCGTCCGAGAGCTGCGCCGGCAGGTAGGAGGCGATCATCTCGGCCTCGCGCTCCTCGGCCGCCGCGGCCTCTCCGCGGCCGCCGTCGCGGTAGGCCTCGGCCGCCTCGAGGCGGCGCTTGCGCTCCCGCTGGAGCACCTCGATCTCCTCGCCGCCGTTGTCCTTGGCGGCCTTCTGCAGCTCGGACACGATCAGGCGCAGCGCGTGCACGCGCTCGCGCTCGCCCGCCTTCATGGCGTCGCGCACGTCGCTCTGGACCTGGTCGAGCACCGACATGGCTTCCAAGTGTAGGCCGCACATGGCGCCAATTTGTTGGCTAGACTTAGCTAAGTCATGAAACAGGTGAACGTACACGAGGCGAAAAGCCAGCTGTCGCGCCTTCTCCAAGAGGTGAAGGAAGGTGAGGAGATCGTGATCGCTCGCAACGGGGAGCCCGTGGCGAAGCTGGTGCCGTACCTCGAAGAGCGCAAGCCGCGCGAGCCGGGCTGGGCCGAAAAGGGATGGATGGCTCCGGACTTCGACGAGTTCGACGAGCAGCTCGCCCGTGACTTCGGCCTGCTCGATTGAGGCTCCTGCTCGACACCCACGCCCTGATCTGGTGGGTGGAGGGCCAGCCGATGCGCGCTGATGCCGCGGCAGCGATCCGGTCTCCGGCTAATACGGCCTTCGTCAGCGCGGTCAGCGTCTGGGAAGCTGGGATCAAGATCGCGCTCGGAAAGCTCGAGATCCACTTCGACCCGGAGACCGATCCTGTCGAACACGATTTCGAGCCCCTTCCAATCACGCTCGCCCACGCGGCGGCGGCCGGGCGTCTTCCTCCTCATCACGGCGATCCCTTCGACCGCATGCTCGTCGCCCAGGCGCAGCTCGAGGGGCTCACCATCGTCAGCCGCGACCCCGTCTTCGACCGCTACTCCGTCGCCGTGCTCAGGGCGTGATCGCCACGACCCGGGCCGGCGCCGCGCTCGCGCCGACGATCCGCAATGGGAAGCAGGCGACCCGGAAGCCGGTCGGCGGCAGCCGGTCCAGGTTCACCAGCCGCTCGATCTGGCAGTAGGGCACGTCCGCCTGGTGGGCGGCCCAGAAGATCCCGGGCTCGTCGCGCTCGAGCGCCTCTTGCGCCTGCATGTACAGCGGCGCGTCCCAGCCCCAGGCGTCGATCCCCATCACGCGCACGCCGCGCTCCCACAGCCAGCGGGTGGCGGCAGCGGTGACGCCGGGGCCCAGCGCCATGTAGCCCGGCTCGCCGTAGTGGGCGTCCCGGCCGGTCCGCACGAGCACGATGTCGAGCTCCTTCAGCTCGTGGCCGATCCGCCCGAGCTCGGCCTCGACGTCGGCCACGTCGATCTCCTCGCCATCCGCCTTCGCGGTCATGTCGAGCACCACGCCGTCGGCGAGGAACCAGTCGAGCGGCAGCTCGTCGATGGCCTGGGCCCGCTCGCCCCGGATGGTCGAGTTGTAGTGCCAGGGCGCGTCGACGGGGGTGGAGTTGTGCGTGCCGAAGCGCGTGAAGGTCTCGGTCGTCCAGCCCTCGCCGTCGCGCAGCAGGCGCTTCGGCACGCCCAGCAGCGCCTCGATCTGCGCGGCGCCGTTGGCGTGGTCCTGGAACTCGATGTCGGTCCGGAGCGGCTCGGGCGTCTCCGGAGGGCTCTGCTCGATCGGAGCCGAGATGTCCACCAGCGGCATGCCCGCGACCCTATCGCCGATAAGTCGATCCGCGCGCACTCGGCCAAGCCGAGCGCTTGCGGCCAGCAGCAGCGCGTTCCACCCCTGCGACGACAGCCGGCGGCGCTCTCTCAGCGGCGCGAAGGCTGCCCCTACCTCGTCGGCCTCGCCGTCGAGCAGGCCGGACACGATCAGCGCCCGCGGCGGCTCCTCCATCAGCTCGGCCATGCGCAGCAGCAGCGGCCGCATCAGGTTGGCGGCCATCGTCTCCGCCACGGGCGCGCGCTCAGCGCGCAGGTCCATCCGCTCGACGCGGTCGAGCCGCACGCCGTTCGCCGCCGCGTTCGCGCGTGTGGCCTCGAGCGCCACGAGCTCGGTGTCGACCGCGGCGACGGGCGCGAAGCCGAGCCGCGCCGCGGCGATCGCGAGCACGCCCGAGCCGCAGCCGAGGTCCGCGAACGAGCCGTCCGGCTCCAGGTCCAGGAGCAGCTCGAGGCTGAGCCGCGTGGTCGGGTGCGCGCCGGTGCCGAAGGCCTGGCCGGGGTCGATCGCGAGGTCGAGCGTACCCGGGCGCGGTTCGGTCCAGGGCGGGCGGACGAAGACGCGCCCGCCGACGAGGGCCGGCTCGTGGAAGTGCTTCCAGCGCTCGGCCCAGCCCTCCGCCACCTGCTCGCCGCGCACGCCCACGCGCACCCCGCCGACCTCGGCCTCCCCCGAAGGAAAGGACGGCAGCTCGCCCGGCGCGCCATACACCGCGTATTCGACGAAGCCGTCGCCGTCGACCTGCTCGACGCCGCCCGGCGCCAGCTCGAGGAGCGCGGCCAGGACCTGCTCCGAAGCGGCGGCGGGCGCTCGGAAGGCGAGGCGGATCAGCGCAGCGCCCGCTTCACCTTCGCCAGGATCGACTCGTCCTCGACCTCGCGCAGGTTCTCCTCGGTGAGCGTCCCGCGCAGCTCGTCGAGCAGCTCGCGCTGCCGCTCGGTGAGGTTGCGCGGGATCACGACGTTCAGCACGACCTGCTGGTCGCCGCGGCCGCGCCGGCCGATCGCCGGCATCCCGCGGCCACGCAGGGTGACCACCGTGCCCGGCTGGGTACCCGCCCGCACGTCGATTCGCTCCTCCCCGTCGAGCGTGGGGACCGCGATCGTGGTGCCGAGCGCCGCCGCGGGCGCCGGTACGTCGACCACCGTCACGAGGTCGTTGCCGTCGCGCAGGAAGCGCTCGTCCGCCGCCACGCGCACGAGCACGTAGAGGTCCCCCGGCGGGCCGCCGCGCTCGCCGGCGTGGCCGCGGCCGGAC